>JAJRTI010000339.1 GCA_024278415.1 Planctomycetota bacterium
CCATCAACCATGAACCATCAACCATTCCGCCCCCGGCGGGATCGTCTCTTCTGACCCGGAGGTTTACCCCCATGGCAGCTAAGCAGTTGGCCTTCAATGCAGAGGCCCGAGAATCCATGCGCGTGGGCGTGGCCAAGCTGGCCCGCGCAGTCAAGAGCACGCTCGGCCCCCGAGGCCGCAACGTGGTCATCCAAAAGAGCTTCGGCTCACCGACCGTCACTAAGGACGGCGTGACCGTGGCTAAAGAGATCGAACTCGAAGATCCCTACGAAAACATCGGCGCGCAGATGGTCAAGCAGGCCGCGTCCAAGACCAGCGATGTCGCGGGCGACGGCACCACGAGCGCAACTGTGCTCGCGGAGGCCATCTTCACCGAGGGCATCAAGAACGTGACCGCCGGCGCGGACCCCATGTCCATCAAACGCGGCATCGACGCCGGCGTCGAGGCCGTGGTCAAAGCGATCGGCCGCACGAGCAACGAGGTCAAGGACGCGGCCGAGATCGCCCAAGTGGGCTGCATCGCGTCCAACAACGACCCTGAGATCGGCCGGCAGATCGCCGAGGCGATGGAAAAGGTCGGCAAGGACGGCGTCATCACCGTCGAAGAAGGCAAGAGCCTCGACACGAACGTGGAATGGGTCGAAGGCATGCAGTTCGACCGCGGCTACCTCTCGCCGTACTTCGTGACGGACCGGCAGAGCATGACGGCCGTGCTCGAGGACGCGTACATCCTCATCCACGAGAAGAAGCTGTCGTCCGCCAAAGACCTGCTGCCGCTGATGGAGAAGCTGGCCCAGGCCGGCAAGCCGCTGCTCGTCATCGCCGAGGACATCGAGGGCGAAGCGTTGGCCACGCTCGTGGTGAACCGGCTCCGCGGCACGCTCACCTGCGCCGCGGTCAAGGCCCCCGGCTTCGGCGACCGGCGCAAGGCCATGCTCGACGACATCGCGGTGCTCACCGGCGGCCGGGCGATCTTCGAGGACCTGGGCATCAAGCTGGAGAGCCTCACCCTGGACGACCTCGGCCGCGCCAAACGCATCGAGATCGACAAGGACAACACGACGATCGTCGAAGGCGCCGGCGACACCAAGGCCATCCAAGGCCGCATCGCCCAAATCCGCAACGAGATCGAAAACACCACGTCCGACTACGACCGCGAGAAGCTCCAAGAGCGTCTCGCGAAGCTGGCCGGCGGCGTGGCCCAGGTCAACGTGGGCGGCGCGACTGAGGCCGAGGTGAAGGAGAAGAAGGCCCGCGTCGAGGACGCGCTCCACGCGACCCGCGCCGCGGTCGAGGAAGGCATCGTGGCCGGCGGCGGCGTCGCGCTCCTGCGCGCACGCAAGGCGCTGGACAACGTGAGGGTCAAGGGCGATGCGAAGATCGGCGTGGACATCCTGCGCCGCGCGCTCGCCGTGCCCTGCATGACCATCGCGTCGAACGCCGGCGCAGACGGCCAAGTAGTCGCCCAGAAGATCGAAGGCGAAAGCGGCGGCTACGGGTACAACGCGCTCACGGGCGAGTATGGCGACCTCGTGAAGATGGGCGTCATCGACCCCGCGAAGGTCGTGCGCATCGCGCTCCAAAACGGCGCGAGCATCGCCAGCATGCTCCTCACCACCGACTGCCTGGTGTGCGAGAAGGAAGAGGAGAAGGACGACCACGACCACTAAGGAATAAGCCGGAACGCTTGCGGGGCCACAGGACTACCCGCCAACCACGCGCAGCTCCAATGCGCACGGCCGGCTTCCGAGCCGGCCGCATCTCCCGGCCCTGCAAGCCCCGGATATCCAACCCACGGGCACGTCGCCGAGCAATCGGTGGCGTGCCCGTTTTTTGTGCGCAGGGGGCGTGATGCGGAAGCCCGTCCACCGTTCGACGGATGGGGCCGCATCATGCCCCCGGACCCGGCCTCTCATTCTCAAGCCTGAATTGCCAGTAGCCCGGTGGACGTTTTAAGTGCGCCACCGCCACGATGTGGATCTCTGCAGGGCCAGGCACATACACAATGCCATAGGGGAACCGATGCAGCAGCACACGACGGTACCGGCCCCTGAGCCGACGGCCAGCGCAACGGATGCTCCCGGACGCGTTCAGTGGCCTCCTCCACTTCACGCAGAAACGCCTGCCCCAGCCTCTCGTTGCACTCCTCGTAATACGCCGCTGCTCCCGGGCCTCTGCCTTCGCTGCGGGATGGTAGATCAGCTCTGCCATCCGAGTTCTTGCCGAATCTCGGCCAAGGCCTGCTCCGCAGGGATGCCCTTGACCTCGCCCTTCTTGAGTTGCTTGTAGCGTTCTTCGGTTTCTCGCACCCAGGTCTCATCCACTTCATTCAGCGGCTCGTCGTCGAGACTTCGGCAAAGCCGTTCGGTGAGAAACTCCCTCTCCTGTGCCGGGAGCTGAAGCGCTTGGGCTTCGATATCTTTCAGTTCGGGTGGCACGTGCGCACCTCCTTGGGCTGCTGGTTTCGTTGTGCCCCTGTCGGCCCTCGGATCGTCAGAGGCGGCAAGGGGTCAGAGGCGGCAAGGGGGTTGGGGCTTCACCTATACCCGCATTCTCGGCTACCTATCGGCTGTTGTCAAGGCTGTGACGGGGGCTTCGCGTCATTGCCCCTCTGGGCTTCGAGGAACTCCGATCGTGCGGGAACCCAAGCGCCGTCGCCGTCCCGCACATGCGGGACTCTGCCGGCGCACATAGGCTGTCAGCCCGCTGGCGACATCGCCAGCAGCACGATCGCCCCGATTGCTAGAAGGCTCCCCACCACCTTCGCCGGGGTCAGTTTCTCGTGGAGGAAGATGATGGCCAGGGCCGCGGTGACGACGAAGCTGAGCTGCGTGATGGGGATGCAGATGCTGGCCTCGCCCTTGGCCACCGACGCCAAAACGGCAAGCGTGCCGAGCGCGAGGAGCACGCCGTTGGCCGCGGCGTACTTGACCGCTTTGCGCGGGACTTTCAGATGCTGCTCCCACCACGCGTACGCAGCCGCGAGCGCGGCAAACACGATCGACTGTATTAGCACGAAGCTCCCACGCTCACACTCGGCGACCTTGGCCGCCCATGCCCACGTAAGCTGCATGCCCGTGGCCAGCACCATGCCCACCAGCGCGAAGGCCATCGCGCGCATCTCGACCGCTCGGCGGCCCTGTAGACTGACGAAGAACGCGCCAATGGCCACGACCGCGAGCGCGAGCCCGGCGAGCTTGTGCCACGTGCGCGGCTCCTTGAAGATCACCATGGCGAGGCCCGCGGCGAGCACGAAGTTCATGCGGAACACGGCCACGTTCACGCTCGCCTGCCCGGTCTTGAGGCTCTTGGTGAGGAACGCCATGGCCGAGAACGCGAGTGCGCCGGACAGCGATGCGAAGCCGATGGCCCCCATGGAGAAGTCGAAGCGCCCCGCGAGGAGGGTGGCCGCGAGCGACGTGGCCACGAAAAACGGGCTCTGCGCGAGCAGGTAGCTGCTTGCCGGCACGTTCATCTGCCGCGCCCGGCGGCTCACCGCGTCCGCCGCGCCCATGAGGACCATGGCGACCAGCGCGAGTATGAAAGGCGTAGGCATAGCCGGCGCCAGAGGGGCAAGTGCCGCCCGCTAGATCCCCTCGGCTTCCTTCTCGGCAAACAACTCGACGAAGTCCTGGAGCTTCCGCGTCTGGTTGAGCAGCCTGGTGAAGAAGTCGTCCGCCGCGAGTTTCACCATTTTTTGCATGAAGTCGAGATGGATGTTGGGCGGGTTGACCGGGGTGAGCATTGCGCAGATCGTGTGCGTGGGCTGTCCATCGAGCGCGCGGCAGTCCATGCCCTCCGTGGAGTGGGCGATGCAGCCCACGACCTCAGACAGGCCAGGCCGGCGCACGTGGGGGAGCGCGATCCCCTTGCCGATGGCCGTGGTGCCAAGCGTCTCGCGCTTGAGGAATGCCTCCAGCACGTCGTCCCGCTCGCCTGACTTGACGACTTTCTTGGCGACCATGACGTCCACGATTTCCACGAGAGCATCCTGCATAGTCGTGGCCTTCAGATCACGGATTGCGCACTTGCTGAAAGCCTTGGCAAGGGAGCCCTTGGCGGCGGTTGGTTTAGCCAACGCTATGTCCTTTCCTGTGAGGTATCGATCCTGAGTTCTACGGTTGGCGTGTCGATTTGCGATTATAGGGAGCGCACAACGCGATATCAAGTTGGCCTCACTCCCCTTCGGTCTGGCGCTCTTGCCCGCTCTCATCCTTCTCCGGCGGCCATACGCCTGGCTCGGGGATCGCGGTATGCGGTTCGGGCTCCCGTTTCCAGGGCAGGGCCGTGATGATCCACGCAATGATCAGTGTGCGAATGATCCAGCCGAAACCGATGTACTTGGAGGCGGAGTCGGCTGCGGCCGCCTTTTGAATCTCCTGGTCAACCGCCTCGACGTACTGCACGACAGGGCCCGTCTTGAGGGCTTTCCGGTCAGGCGCTTTGCCTGGGGCGAACTGGCTCCAAATGGATGATTCGAGCATGATCAGCAGCACCAGGGGGGTCAGGAACCGGATGCAGAAGTCCCACCATCGCCCAACCTTAAACTGTGAAGTCGCATTGATGTGGCGCCTCAGGAGGCCCACGCCGATGACGACCGCGGCCAAGACGCATTCGAGCAAGCCCACCGTGACGAGTCCATAGCTGGTGAGGTAGTGGTCGACGATGCCCAGCCACGGTGCGCCGGCCCGCGTGGCGAACAGTAGGCTCCCGCAGAAGCCCACCAGGCAGAGCACCGTACATGTGCGGAACCGGCTCACGCCGAATTTGTCTTGAATGGCAGACGCAAAGGCCTCCAAGATCGATATCGACGACGAGAGCCCCGCGACGATGAGCGTCAGGAAAAACATCGCGCCGAACAACTGGGGGAGCTTCTGCGCGGCGCCTGGCATCTGAGCGATTGCCTGTGGATAAGCAATGAATGCCAACCCACCACCGCCCACGGCGACCTCAGACACGGGCTTGCCCGCTTTGGCCGCCATGAAGCCGAGAGTGCCAAACACGGCGAAACCGGCCATGAACGAATAGGCGCAGTTGACCACGCCGGTGATGATCGCGTTGCCCGCGATGTCCGCGTCCTCAGGCAGGTAGCTCGCATAGGCGATCATGATGCCGAAGCCCACGCTGAGCGAGAAGAAGATCTGGCCATAGGCGGCGATCCACACGTCTGTGTCTTTGAGCTTCGACCAGTCCGGCTTGAGATACGCCCTGATGCCTTCCCCCGCGCCTTCGAGAGTTACCCCGCGTATCACCAGGATGACCGTCAGCACAAACAGCAGCGGCATGAAGATCTTGCAGGCGACCTCGACGCCTTTCTGGACGCCTCGCGCGGTGATGATCCAGTTCAGAACCCACACGACCACCAGCCCCCAGACGATCGGCATCACTAACCCGCCAATGGCCCACGGCGAGTCTGATGCCCTCAGGAACTGCTTGTTGAAGAAGCCGCTCGGATCGTCGCCCCAGGCCAACGTGAAGGCGAACCGGAAGTAGTTGCAGCACCAACTGATGACTACGCAGTAGTACAGCTCGATGCCGAACATGACGAACACCACGGCCCACCAGCCGAGAAACTCCCAGCCCTTGCCCACCCGGCGCAGTGCGGCCGGCGCGGAGCCGCGGAGCCGATGGCCGAGCGCGTACTCGAGGATGAGGATCGGTATGCCGGCGGTGACAAGCGCCACGGCGTAGGGGATGAGGAACGCACCTCCGCCGTTGTCGTAGCACACGTAGCTGAAGCGCCAGATGTTGCCTAGGCCGATGGCCGACCCAATGGCCGCGGCCAAGAAGCCCATGCGGGATTTCCATTGTTCGCGTTCGGCTGCCATTAGCGGTCCTCTCTCTTGTTCATCTGCCTCGTGCGGGAGCCGGCGACTCGCCGATTGCCGTGGCCTGGGATGATAGCAGGGCGGTCCGGGAATTCAAGGGAGGAATGGCGGGAGCGATTGATCCCCTGCCCCCGCGTGTCTAAGATGCACGCTCCATGAACGCGCCAGAAGACATTGGCAACACCACACCCGGCCGCGGCGAGATGGCCGCGCGAGGCATCGTGCTCGGCCTGGGCATGATCGCGGTCACCAATGTGTGGGCGACATACTCCGAGTACTACATGCGCTCCTCGGTCGTGGGCGTGGGCATCGTGCCCATGTCGGTGTTCCTGCCCTTCCTGCTGCTCGTGTTGGTGGGCAACACGCTGCTGCGCACGTACGCGCCGCGGCTGGCGCTGAGCCAAGGGGAGCTGCTCATCGCGTTCGTCATGGGGCTTGTGGGCAACGCGGCTTCGACCGCCGCGCAATGGCTCGCCACACTCGCGGCGCCGTACTACTTCGCCACACCGGAAAACCAGTACGCGATGTTCCACGCGTACCTACCCTCGTACCTCGTCCCGACGAACGCCAACCAGGCCATGAAGTGGTTCTTCGAGGGCATGCCCGAAGGCCAGCGCATCCCGTGGGAGGCGTGGGCCATTCCCCTGTTCTGGTGGCTCGGGTTCTTCGTCGCGGCCACGGTCGGCTCGCTGTCGATTGCGTCCATCTTCCGCGCCCAGTGGGTGGAGAAGGAGCGCCTGAGCTTCCCCCTCGCGCTGGTGCCGCTCAAGATGACCGACGACACGGGCCGGCCCCGGCGCGCGTGGCCCGCGTTCGCGCGCGACCGCCTCTTCTGGATCGGCGCGTCGATTCCGCTATTTGTGATCCTCTGGAACTGCCTCGGCTACTTCTGGCCGGCGTTCCCGCAGATGAACTTCATCTACGGCCGCTGGGTGCGCTTCTTGCGCTACACGCCTCCCTTCTACACGCGGGTGAACTTCTTCGTCATCGGCTTCGCCTACTTCGCGCACCTCGACGTGATCTTCAGCATGTGGTTCTTCGCTCTCGCGGGCATGGCGCAGACCGCGTTCTTCAACCGCTTCGGCATCACCTTCGGCCCGGTCACGGAGTTCTCCTACCCCATGCGTCTCGTGCGCGTGCAGTGTTGCGGCGCGTACTGCTTCCTCGCGCTCTGGTTCATCTGGATCGCGCGTGAGCATCTCGTGCAGGTCGTCAAGCGCGCGTGGGTCGGGACCGGAGGCGATCCAGACGAACTGATGCCGTCGCGGGTCGCGCTCTTGGGAGTGGCGTTCAGTCTGGCCTTCATCTTCGGGTTCTTCCTGCGCGCCGGCATGAACCCCACGCTGATCGCGGTGTACATGCTCATCACGTTCATCTTCGCGTTCGGCATGGCCAAGTTCGTAGCGGAGAGCGGGCTCATCTACTTCAGCTTCCCCTTCGACCACCAGGAGTTCGCGGTCTTCCTCATCGGCTCGGAGCAGTTCAGTGCGCGCGCGATGACCGCGTGGACCCTGGGCCGCGCGATGGTCATGTTCAACATCGTGGGCTACGCGCACGTGGGCAAAATCGCAGATGCGTTCCGGGCGAACAAGCGCCGCATCGCGGGAGCGGTGGTCCTGGCGGCGGTCGTGGGGTTTCTCTTTGCGCTGTGGCTCGCCATGGCCAAGGCGTACGACGTGGGGGCGTACAACTCCGGCCATCCGGTGTACACGCGCTCCTACCGCTGGACGTACGGCACACTCGTGCGCAAGCTCAGGAACCCGGTGTTCGTGGACTGGCCCAAGATCGGGCTGTTCGTGTGGGGCGGCGTCGTGTGTGCGTTCCTCACGTTCATGCGCTATCGGTTCGCTTGGTGGCGCCTGCACCCGATCGGCTTCACCGTCGGCGTGCAGGGCCCCACGCGCACCGCGGCCATGTCGCTCATGATCGTGTGGCTCATCAAGCTCGTGCTCGTGCGCATTGGAGGCGCGAGGCTGGTCCGCCGCGCAGAGCCGTTCTTCCTAGGCATCGTGGCCGGCCACGCGCTCGGCGTGGGCATCTCGTTCGTCATCGACTGGATCTGGTTCCCCGGGGCGGGCCACCCCGTGCACTTCTGGTAACGGGGCGAGCACGAACCGCGAAGGCGCGGAGGGCGCAAAGGGGGGGAGAGATGAGGTAGAATGGCACGCGAGCTGTTGAGCGCCGGACGCCCCGTTTCTCGCTTCATGGAGAATGAAGGAGGCAACCCGAATGAGTGAGTGGTCACTGCCGAGCACGAACGTATCGCTGATCTTGGCCACGGCCCTGGTTGCCCTGCTGGCCTCAGCCGCCACGCAGGCGCAACCGGAACAGAGGGAAGGGCATCCAGCCATGACCTTCTCCGTGGCCGTCGACCGCGGGCCCGACTTGGGACAGAACTTCGGATCGCTGTTCGAGGTCCATACGAAGGGGGGAGGCCTCGTGATCGGCGCGGGCTTCCTTGGGCTCTACAACACTCGCCTTCGCGAGGACCGGCACGCGGTGCAGTTCTTCGTGCGCTCCGTGGATGGGACGAGACAGTTCACGTCCGAGCGGCTGCCGCGACCGACCCAGGACACCGGGACGTACATGTTCGGGCTCGACGGCAAGCTCCACTCCTGCGGATACGCGCACGACCAGAAGGTCCGGCGCTGGCAGGAAGAGTCGGCGGAATGGCTGGTCGATGACTGCTCGATCCACCAGCGGATGCGGGTCGGCAACGGCCTCCTCCTCTTCAACAAGAACCGCGTGCAGTTCGGCGAAGAGGTCATTCTTGGCGCGCCCGAGCGCGGCGCGTACAATTGCTTCTACTACGCCCGTGGCCGACTTTTCTTCTACCACACATTCTACGGGAGCAAGCGAGGCTACCGTTACCACACGACCGACGCCGAGGGATTCACGAAGCTGTACGCGTGCCCGTGGCAGCCTGGAGACGGCAAGGTCGACGTGTCGAAGGCCACGGTCCTCACCACGCGTGGCGTCTGCGAGACGCCTTTCTCGTACGGGCAACTGGGCAAGTGTGTCCTGACGTGCTCCAATCTCGGTGGCGTGTATGCGTTCGACGAAGGGAAGTGGCGGACCGTGCGCGAGCCCATCATCGGCAAGAGCTTCCAGATCTACACCGCGCTCAACTTCTACGACCGGCTGCTGCTCGGGCAGTACCCGACTGGCGAGTTGTTCGAGTTCGACGGCAAGGCCCTGAAACATATCGAGGGCTGGCCGCCGCGCATCGAAGGCGTGTCGTCGAGCGCGCGGGAAGCCCAGACGTCGACGATCTACGGCGGCGAGGTGTTCATCGGCGTGTGGCCCTGGGGTGAGCTTTGGCGTTACAGTCCAGACGCTCGCCAATGGAGCTTCGTGCGCCGTATGTTCACCCACCCCAATCCCCATCCCCGGCCCACGCACCCGTACGAGAAAGAGTGCAGAGCACTTGGTGGCGTGGCCAACCAGTGGGGCCAGCGCGTGACGGGCCTCGTGCCCATCGGCGACTCCCTCATGGTCTCCACGTCCGCCAAGTGGCCGTTCAAATGGGCGCCTAAGTTCGACTTCGTTGCTGGCGAGAAGTGGAAGGAGTATGGCTCGGTCTATCGCCTGCGAAGCCACGGGAGCCTGTCCGCGCCGGTGCGCTGGACAGACGGTCCGACGAAGCTCCAGTTCGTTCTGCGTGACAGGCGTATGACCATCTCCCAGGACGGCAACCCGTTGGCCGAGACAGAGGTCGGCGAACGCCTGGCGGCGAAGCTGGCTGCGGCCTCGGCGCTTGGCGATGTGACTTGGGGGAAGGGCGTCTTCGGACCGTTTGGGGGGACGTCGCTGAAGGGCGAGGCGACGGCGAGCCTTGCCCAACCATGAGCCGCTGCCGCGTTGGCTGCACACATCCAATCAGATGGACTGGCATCCATGTCTGGCAAAGTGACAACCGCTTTCTCACTTTGTCTGCGCCGCGAGGAACGCCTTTGCCGCGGCGCCAAGGACCATGCCGACCGCGCGAGCGCGGCAGTCACCCGCTAGCGCCATTAGCAGATTCGGGGCGCACTTTCCCGTCTAGCAGCCGAAGGCCATTGGAGATGACGAGCAGGGACGCTCCCGTGTCCGCGGCGATGGCCATCCAGAGCGACGCCGCACCAAACAAGGTGAGGACGATGAAGACCACCTTCAGACCTAGTGCGAAGCTGATGTTCTGTTTGATCACGCCCAACGTGCGCCGCGAATGTCGGATAAGCCAAGGGATCTTCGACAGGTCGTCGGACATGAGCGCGATGTCCGCGGTCTCGATGGCCGCGTCCGTGCCGATGGCTCCCATCGCGATGCCGAACGTCGCGACCGCCATGGCGGGGGCGTCGTTCACGCCGTCGCCGATCATCGTGGCGTGGCCAAACTCCTGCACCAGCTCCTCCACCTCGCGGACCTTGTCTTCGGGCAGCAACTCCGCATGGACCGCGTCGACGCCCGTGGCCTTGGCCACAGCTTGGGCTGTGCCTTCGTTGTCCCCGGTCAGCATCACCACTTTGCGCACGCCCAGTTGCTTGATCGCGGCGACCGACGCGCGGGCGCTCTCCCGCACTCCGTCGGCCACGCTGATGAGGCCGCACACGTGCTCTTCGTTGCCCACTGCGATGACCGAGTGGCCGGCCTCTTCGAGCTTCTCAGCCGCGTCATGGATTTCGGGCGTCTCTTGGCCTTTCTCGTGCATGAGTCGGTGGCTGCCGATCCAGAACGCGCGGCCATCGACCACGCCCTCTGCGCCCCTGCCCTTGAGCGCGCGGAAGCCTTCCGCGCGCGCGGCCGCGACACCTTGGCTCTCCGCTTTGCGCAGGATCGCGCGCGCCAGCGGATGCTCGCTCTCGGCTTCCAACGCCGCGGCGCGTTCGAGAAGCTCCTCCGGCGTATGCCCGTTGAAGGGAATCACCTCCTGCACCTCCGGGTGCCCGTAGGTCAGCGTGCCCGTCTTGTCCATCGCCATGGCGCGCAGATGGCTGCACGCCTCCAGATACATGCCGCCCTTGATGAGCACGCCGTTGCGGGCCGCCGCGGTGAGCCCGGACACGATGCTCACCGGAGTCGAGATGACCAGCGCGCACGGGCAGGCGATCACCAAGACCACCAGGCCGCGGTAGAGCCATTCGGCCCACGCGCCGCCAAAGAAGAGCGGCGGGACGACCACGATGGCCACGGCGAGCGCCATCATGGCCGGCGTGTAGTACCGCGCGAACTTCTCGACCCATTGCTCGGCCGGCGCGCGGCGAGACTGCGCTTCTTGGACCAAGTGAATGATCCGCGCAAGCGTGGTGTCGTTCGCCGGCTTGGTGACTTTGAACTCCAGCGCGCCGTCGCCATTGATCGTCCCGGCGAACACTTCGTCTCCCGGGTTCTTCGGCACAGGGGCGGATTCGCCCGTGATCGGAGCTTGGTTCACCAGAGACGCGCCCTTCGTCACTTCGCCGTCGAGCGGGATCTTCTCCCCCGGCCGAACCAAGACGGTGGCTCCGACCTCCACGTCCTCGATGTGCGCCTCGTGGACGTCGCCATGGTGGGGGCAGAGATACCGGGCCGTGGCCGGCGCGAGATCCATGAGCGCTCCGATGGCGCGGCGAGCGCGGTCCGCGCTCCAGTGCTCCAAGAGCAGCGCGATGGCGAAGAGAAACGTGACCGTCGCCGCTTCGAACCACTCGCCGATGGCGACCGCTCCCATGACCGCAATCACCATGAGCAGGTTCATGTCCGGCCGCATCCGACGGATCGCCGCCAGCGCCTTGGGCGCGATAAACCAGGCGCCCACCACGACCGACGCGAGGTAGAACGCGATGGACGAGCGCGGAAACACGTGGGCCTTGGCGCCGTGGCCGCCGGTCAACGCGTCGAGGATGCTGCGGTGCTGAATCCAATGCGAAAGGAGCCCCGCCCCAAGCAACAAGCCGCTGAGGAGAGTCAGGGTCGAGCGCCCATACTGCTGCCACCAGGTGCCGGCCTCCTGCGCATCGCGCTCTTCCCATGGGACCGCGGTCATACCGGTCTTGGCGACCATCGCGATGATCGCTTCAGGCGAGACGTCGTCGCTGTCGTACTCGACGATCATCTTGGCGTTGAGCACATCAAAATCGAGCGCGAGGATGCCCGGCTTGCCGTCGAGTTCCGCCTTCAAGATCGCCGACTCCTCCGCGCAGTCGAGGTCGTCGATTCTGAGTTCGATACCTTCCTTCATAGCAATGTGCACTCCTGTTTCATCGGCGCAGGGCGGAAGGCCTTCGCCTGCCGCCCCATGGCCGGCGTTGGGTTTGGAATGCGAAGGCATTCCGAACCTGTTTCATCGGCCTTTCGAGCGTCGTTGTCACGGTGGAAACGTTGTTCGTGTCGCCATGCGTTCGTCGTGGTTCCCGGGGAATGCAGGATCCCATGGCGACAAAACACTATCGGGATTCGTCCCTCAGCATCTGGATGAGTGTGTAGTCGTAAATGCGCGCGTTCGCCTTGCGCACGAGATCGGATTCCAGCTTTGTGGTCAACTCGTAATGGCGAAATTCGCGCAGGTCTTGGCGTACGAGTTCTTTGGCCTCCTCAAACGTGCGGTCGCGGTTCTCCTCACGATCCCAGACCCAGGCGATGTAGAAGCTGTCGCCGATCTGGAAAACGGGCGACAACTCGCCCTTTCGCAGGCGCATGAGGTTCTGATGGAGCTGATGGTAAAGCAGCTCGGACACGAGGTCGCCGGTTTCAGCAATCCAATCGGCGATCTTGCCGCCGGTCTTGGACACGTTGGGGGCGTCGGAGAAGCGCTTTGCCACGCGCGCGAACTGCTGCTGGTCGAGCTTGGAGACGGCTCTGAGTTGATCCAAGGCCTCCTGTGCCTTTTCTCGCGCTCGTTTCCGCGCGGCCTCCGATTGGGCCTTCACGTCCACGCGGATCGTGCTGGCCTTCACCCGCGCCGGGCGGCGATAGTACCGTTGGTTGCGCGCGAAAAACTGGCGCAGCTCTCGATCGGTCAGAGCAATCTTGTCATCCACTTCTTCTTGATGCAGCAGTTGTTTGAGCACGAGCCGGCGCACTCGCTCGATCATTTTCCGGTTCTCGCTCGTTCGTACGTCGTCTGAAGACGCCTCGACCAGAAGTGCGCGCTCGATCATCATATCGGCGAGCTTCTTGCGGCCCTCGTATCCCGGATACTGGGCTTGTTGGAGGGGCGACAGTTACTCGAACTCCTCCATGAAGTCTCCCAGTGTATAGGGCTCGCTGTGAAGGGTAAAGAGCGTTGCGCTTCGGTTCTCGGCGAGATGGCGTTTGCGGAGCGCTTTGCGCGACTGGTCGGCCAGTTGCGCCCTGACCTCTTCGAATTGCAGAGGCCGGTTGTCCTCCCGCGCGACCACGCGGGCCGCCATCAGCTTGTCACCCACGGTTACGACGTCAGTCACCTCGCCCGCAAGGCGTCGCCTCAGGCCCGCTTTCTTCCACAGTTCATCCGCCTCAGACACCATCATCCCCTCCTTCACGACGACACCACTTTGGTCTGTCTGTAGCCGTTTTCGGAGGTCCGATGGCGTGAGGCCCGATATGAGCAGGGATCTGGCTTGACGCAGGGCTTGGCTCGCCTTGGCATCCGTTGTCTTGGGGATCTGCACCAGCAGGAGTTCCGCGCGCGCCGGCCGCCGCAGGGTCTGGCGCTTCTCGAAGTATAGCGTGCGCAATTGCTCTTCGTCAGGCTCGGGGTATTTCAAGAGTTCGTAGTTCACTCGAAGGCCGGCGTCCTCTCTGAGCGTTTTCAGGTAGTCCGCGAGGAAGGCCTTCTCCTTGCTCTCGATGAGGATCTTCTCGATTTCGCCGGACACTTCGGAGAGGCTGCGCGAGCCGAATCGATTGCGGTTGGTTTCGTAGTACTGCTTGATCTCGATTGCGTCCACGCGGATCTTTCCCTTGTGCCACTCTTCATGCTGGCCGGAGAGGTTGATCTCTTCGGTGACATGTTTCATGAGGTGGCGGGTTTTCTTCTGTTCCGCGAGTTTCCTCTTGGCGACAAGATCGCCGATGAGACGGTCCACCACCAGACTCGCCGCGGCGCGGCGATACATGGGCAGGCTGTGGGCCAGACGGTGTTGGTCTCCGGCGCAGTTCGTGAATGTTTCGCATGACTCCTTGGGCGAGCACGAGGCGTGATCGTCGCCGTGTTGTGCACAGCGCATGTGTTTGGGGCAGCGGGAGAGGTACTCGTGGAGGTAGCTGCGCAGCTCTTCCTGGGTTACCTTTTCCCCTTGATAAGTAGCGACAATGCCAGGCTCTGGGGGCCGAGGCAGACGCAAGAACAGCCACCAGAAGACGAAGAGCGCGAGGAGGCCCGCGGTCCAGTGGACGCGTCGGTCGCTACAGGCAGCCTTGAGCCGAGCCCACACGTTTGCGCTCCGCAAGAAAAGGAGTAACACTTCAGCCAAGTACAACAGCCAGGTACCGGAATACTATCAAAGCTTCCGTGCAACGCCGCGCGTTGGGGTATCTGAATCCCAACGGGATTCCGGATATCAGCCCAGGGTTCGCGAGCGAAGCTCGCAACCCTGGGTTTTGAGGCGCACAGCTTCGCTCCCCCCCCATCCGCCCGCCCTCCAGGGCGGGCGGATGGGGGGGGGGAGTTCAATAGGACTGCCCTGGCTTCGCCGCCCTGCACGCGTCAGCCACTCGCGCTGGCCGGCCACGTCCGGCGCGCCGGGTGGGGCCGGCCGCCACGCTCAGGCGGCCAGATCGCGCATTCGCCGATCCAGTCCGTTGCATCTGGCTGAATTGCTGAGAAAAATGGGGTGCAGGTCTGAACGTACGTAGTAAACTGGGCGTTCATTCCCGTGGTGCGCCGGCGCAGAATGCACATGCGCCGAAGGCGCATCACAACATAGCCCAGTGCAAGCTCGTTCGGTCGCGTCAGCGGGCGAACGAGCGC
>JAJRTI010000340.1 GCA_024278415.1 Planctomycetota bacterium
CAGGGTTGCGAGCTTCGCTCGCGAACCCTGGGCTGATATCCGGAATCCCGTTGGGATTCAGATACCCCAACACGCGGCGTTGCACGGAAGCTTTGACAGTACTCCGGTACCTGGCTGTTGTACTTGGCTGAAGTGTTACGTCGTTCTGAGGTGACTCCAGAACGACAATCGGGCGCTAGCCAGAGGCTAGCGCCCGAGTTCAGGCGAGCGGAGAACTCGCTTGGCGAGGCACATACGTGACGGAGAGCTATTCGTGCCGCATGCTCGTGGTGCTGGTCAGCGCGATGGTGCCGCTCAGGCCAGGGATCATGGAGCCAGAGAGCACCTGGTGGTTATAGGTGACGGTCACCTGCGACGGCAGGCCGCTGGTGCCGTTGATCCCCACGTTAGTGGACGTGACGGTCACTCGATTCAGATCGAGACTTGCCGCTGTGCACAGGTTGTTGACGGTGTCCACGACCTGGCTCTCGGTCGTCGTGGGGAGGATTGCTCGGCGAGCGCCGGAGCGGGAGGCCGTAGTGAGCACCTGTTGCACCATCCAGACGCGTCCGAATTCCATGATGGCGAATACCAACAGCAGGAACAGGGGGAGAACCAGAGCGAACTCGACCGCCGCCTGTCCTCGTTCTTTATGGTGTCGTCTGATCATAGCCGTCTCTTTGCCCGATGAGAGCGCTACATGTCTTTTCGGGGGGCGGATCCGTCGATCCAGTAAGCGCGCTTAGGAATGCGGCAATCGAATGTATCCTTGCCGAAGCGCGGGTTGAGTTGGATATTGGTGTAGCTCAGGACAATGGCCGGTTTCCCTGCGGCCGTCATCATGATGATCCGTCTGGGCAGGAAGTCTCTCGCTCCGACCCATATCGAGATACGGCCCGTCTTATCCGCTGACCCGGACTGAAGACCAGGAATCTCCTCGGCCGGCTCTGTCGTCTTTCGTTGGCGTGGGGGGCAGACATAAATGGTGACGGGCTCGCCATCCAGTTCTGCTTGCCCTTCCACTGCGAACAGCTTGAGGTCGTCCGGTTTGAGCGGGGGCACACCGAACAGCTCCTGCGGACTACACTTGGGAATGTCCTCGGGGTTCATCTTAGACAATTCGTAGCGCCAATACACATGGCGTTTGTCGCGCTGCGTCTGGCGCACCACAATCAGGCCGTCCCGTCGTGTAATCAGGTCTTCGGCGGGGCCGATACGCGCGGGCGTACGCCGCGTGTGAACGCGGTAGCGCCGCTTCGAGGCATAGGCAACGCTCTTGATGACGGTCTGCTTGCCCGATGCATTGTACAGCTCGCATTTGATGGTGGCGCTGAAGGGGCCGATCCCCTGGATCGCGGAGAGCATGCGCTTGTAGACTTTTGGGAAGCCGCTGGAGGCGCCCTGCCCATGTGCGGGAGTCGCCCAAAAGAGCGCACTGGCGGACACCAAGGTGGCCGCCAGTTGGCGCAACATACATTGTGCCATGAATGGCTTCATTGGATTGGGTTCGGGTGGCTGGGACGGAGCCTACATCGTCAACTGGGGAGGAATGTTGTGCGAAATCTCTTCGAAGATCACAGGCAAGTCACTGCCGTGGCGCGCCTTGTAAAACTCCGCGCCGGTCATGTTGGCGATCTGGCGCATGAGGCTGTCGTCGGTGCTGTTGCCCAGGCTAATGGTGTACACCATGATGCCGGCCATTTGGGCCTGCTGTGCAGCCCACAGCGCGTAGTTCTTTGGACTCAGACCGTGTCCACTGACGTTGGTCACACCGTCGGAAAGGAGGATGGTGATCTTGCGGCCGAAGCCCTGCGCGCGAGCGGTGGCAAACTCATTCACCGCGTACTCGAGGCCCTGGCCGATGTTTGTGCTCCGCTCCGGCACGAAGCTCCAGACCGCGTCGAGGATAGCGGCTTTGTCTTGAGACAGAGTCTTGTCCAAACTCGCGCTGGTGGTGAAGGTTACGAGGCCGCACTTGTCGAAGTCAAAGTTGAGTTGGTTGACGAAGTGCTCGGCCGCGGCCTGCACGTCAGTCATGGGCTGCGCCTGGCCCCACACAGTCTTGTTATAGGTGTACCACCGACCGTAGTAGTAGCGAATGTAATACAGCTTTCCTGCGGGCAGCCGCAGGTAAGCACCAGACACGTAGTTGCGGTTGCCGGTCCAGAAGTACGACCCCGAAGGGATGTTGATGAAACCTTGAGTCGAATGGTACCAGTAATAGCCGGACCTGGGCCTGGTAAGGCCGTACGTGCCGGCCGTGATCTGGACACCCGATCCCGTGTAGAACGAAGGCGTGTCGAAGCCCATGGAGCCCGACTTGTCCAACACCATCATGGCGAAGCGGATGGCCTGGCTCGCGCAGGACATGTTCATGCCGCCAACGTTCGCGGTTTGGATGCCCAGCGCCGGGGCCAGGGCAAGAGGCACTGCCACATCCGCTATGATCCGCATGCTGTTGGGCTTCGTGCCCGCCGGCAAATCGCTCAGCGGCGTAAACGTCGACGTGTCCATGTCATAGACGCCGAACACCACGCCATTGTTGGGGTCAAGCGTAAGAGGCTGGCCGAGAATGGTGTTGCGAGCGGCGTATTCGATGGCCAATGCGCGGGCTTGATCGTAGTCGCCTTCCAGCAGCTTCGACGCGCCGGCCAAAGCCGCTGAGTCCATGGCGTTCTGGAGTTCGCTGTTCGCCGTGGCGACCATGCCGATGTCCACGACAAGGGCGGCAAACCCTATGAGCACAACGATCATCATGGCGGCAAGGAGGACCACTCTGCCGTCTTGCGAACGGCGCAGGCGCTTGCCGATGGACGAAAAGCCCAGCGATCTCTGGATGAGCAATTTCATGGTCCGCCTTCCTGGCCCTGTTAGGCCTTCATGTTAGCGTACATCGGGCATCGTCTCAAGGAGGTTGGCTATGGCCCAGCACCTAAATGCCGGGATACCATCCTAATCTATTGCAATCGGTGGGCCAAAGGATGGCATGCATGTGAGTTGGTGTAAGATTGGCCTGTTAGGTATGTTGTGGCCACATGTGGCCGGAGCCAACTTGGGCCAAAAGAGAAATGGTGCCCATTTGAACGTGCAGTTCTGCACACCTGCTCGAACTGGGCGGGTCGGCTCGGCGCATCTATCCCTCGCGTGGAATCGGTGTCCGAGGCGCGGGAAGTCATGGCTCGCGGATGACCATACGAGTTCGGGCGGAGAGCCTGAACATGCCTTCTGGCCGACCTCCGTTTGCCGACATGCACACGGTCTTGCCGGCGACTGATGCGATGTAGAGCCGGTCGCCAGCAGCCGCAAGGCCCTTCCGCACCGGGGGGACTCGATGTGCTATGCCGCGAGCTTGCAGCGCCCGGACTCGCGGCCCAAGCCTTCGCGCTCAACCGGATTGGGATGCGCTGATGCCAAGCGTGCCGCTCTTGATGCCCCATGAGAACGCGGCCTCGCCCGTCGGGCAGCCAAGCTTGGGGCCGAGCCGGGTGTGGCGCATGCGCGCGCTGAATACGTACGCGCACGTCCTGCACGAGCGGCCTCGCTCAGCCCATGGCTTCGAGCCTCTCGATCGCCGTCTGCATCCGGCGCACACACACGTCTTTGCCGAAGATCTCCATGGACTCGAACAGTGGCGTCGACACGCGGCGGCACGTGGTCGCGACGCGCAGCGTGGTGAACAGTTCGCGCGTCTTCCAGCCCGAATCTTCGGCCAGTACGCGCATCAACTTCTCCATGCGCTCGCACTTCCACTCGTCGAGCGCGGCGAGTTTGTCGGCCATGGTCTTGAGCATGTCGACCGTCTCGGCCTGGGTTTTCGTCTTCTTGTTCTTCTTCTTGGCTGGGATCAGGTCGTCGGGGGCATACTCCAGGTCGGCGAAGAAGAACGCGGTCAACTCGTCGAACTCGGCCAGCGTCTTGAGGCGCTCTTGCGCGAGCGCGGTGATGGCGAGCATGCGGTCGCGCGGCTCGTCTGCATGCGCGGTGTGCCCGCCGTCGATGATGCGATCGAGGAGCTGCTCTGGCGTCAGCTCGCGAATGTACACGCCATTGAGCCATTCGAGCTTCTGGAGGTCGAAGACGGGCGCGCTCGTCTTCGCATTGTCCCAGGTGAACCCGTCGATCATCTGCTGGAGGCTGAAGACCTCCTGGTCCGCGTCGAGGGACCAGCCCATGAGCCCCAGGAAGTTCAGCAACGCCTCCGGGAGGTAGCCCACCCGCCTGTAGTAATCGAGCGCGAAGTGCTCCACGCCCTCCCGCTTCTTGATCTTGCCGCGATTGGGGTCGCGCAAGATCGGCATGTGGATGAACTCCGGCGGCTCCCAGCCGAAGGCTTGGTAGAGGAGGATGTGCTTGGGCGTGGACGTGATCCACTCCTCGGCGCGGATGACGTGCGAAATCTGCATGAGATGGTCGTCGACCACGCTCGCGAGGTGGTACGTGGGGAAGCCGTCAGATTTGAGTAGCACCTGGTCGTCGATCTCGCGGTTGTCGATGCGGATCACGCCGCGGAGCTTGTCCTCGAACACCGTAGCGCCGCTGTCGGGCACGCGCAGGCGCACCACGTGCTCCTCGCCGGCGCCGAGCCGGCGCTTCACCTCGTCCGCCGGCAAGCCCAGGCACTTGCGGTCGTACCTCATCGACTGCTTGGCTTGCTTCTGCCGCTCGCGCATCTCCGCGAGCCGTTCGGCCGTGCAGAAGCAACAGTAAGCCGCGCCCTTGTCGAGCAGTTGCTGCGCGTGCTGCTGGTGGATCTGTGCGCGCTCGGACTGGCGGTAGGGGCCATAAGGCCCGCCCACGTCCGGGCCCTCGTCATAGCTGAGGCCGGTCCACCGAATGCCCTCGAGGATCTTCGCCTCCGATTCGGGGTCGTAGCGCGTGCGGTCCGTATCCTCGATGCGGATGATGAACTGCCCGCCGTGTTTCTTCGCGAACACGTAGTTGAACAGCGCCATGGACGCCAAGCCCACGTGCGGGGCGCCGGTGGGGCTGGGAGCGATGCGGACGCGGACGGGACGAGAAGTAGTGGGGTTCATGAGGAAGATCTACAGAAGCGGTTTCAATGTCGAGTAAACTCGCGGCGGACGGCCACATCCGCCGCAACAAGACGCCACGCACGGATGGCCCCTGCGCGCCGCGGCTGTCCAGCGCGAGTGACGCGCGGCGTGCCGGGGAGCATCCTGCACAAGTGGAAGAACTATACCAGTGCCGGCCGCGGGGGACAAGTTGGCGAATGCGCGGCTTGACACCTCGGAGCCGCGCCCATAAAGTCTCTGCGGCGCCGCGCGTTGTGCGTAGCCGCACGCGCCAGCAGGCGGGCGCGGGTATCGAGCGATTCACTGGTTGCACGCATTCTGGCGAATGCAGCTACAAGGAATGATTCATGGCCGATACAAAACCCGTCTATTTTGCCCAACTCACGGACATCCACGTGGGCAACAACAATCTCAATGGCGAACAGGCCCAGCGCAACCTGTCGCTCGCACTGCAGGAGCTGGAGAGCCTGGAGCCCCAGCCGGCAGGCGTGCTCGTGACCGCGGACCTCGCGTGCTCCGGGCGACGCGACGAGTTGGAGCTGTACGCGTCGCTTGTGGAGGGGCGCTCGCTGGATTTGTTCGCCATCCCAGCCAACCACGATCTCTGCGGCGAGACGGACGATGCGGTCTGGCGAGACGTGATTGGCCCGGTGCGCCACACCGCGGATTTCGGCCAGACGCGCGTGGTCATGTTCGGCGACATCAAGCGCCGAGCCGATGGCTCGTGGAAGGCGCAAGTCGCCCGCGAGGAACTGGACTGGCTCGACGCGCAACTGGCCGCGGCCGATGGCCGCACCAAGCTCGCGGCATTTCACGCTCCTATCCTTCGCGAGGCGGGCGACTACCACGGCAGTTGGGAGGATTCGAACGCGGGCGAGTTCCTCGAACTGTTGCGAAGCCGCGGGGTCGAGGCCGCGATCACCGGCCATTGGCATCGATGCGGCGAATGGACGGTCGCGGGCGTGCGCACCATCAACACCGGCGCGCTCGTGGGCTGGCAATGGACGGGCATTCCGCCGTACTGGTCGTTTCCCGTGCGGCCCGGCTATCGGCTGTTCTGTTGCGAGGCTGGCGAGTTGCACACGTGTTGGCGGGAGATCGGATCGCAAGAGATGCGCGCGCCGGTGCAGGTGAGCCTCACCCACGTGGGCGGCGTGCACACGGGCGGGCCGCGGCCGCAGGTGCGCCCGGTCAGCGTGTTCGCGTCGGTCGACATGCGCGCCCAGACTTGGGCGTCGGAGGGCGAGATCGACGCGGTCGAGTGGAGCGTCGCGCACGGCGAATGGAACCCCATGACGCCGGTGTGGAAGGGGCTGTGGACCGAATGGGAGGCGCGGCTCGCCTGGCGCTCGACGCGGGCCGGCGCGTGCGTGTGCGCGGTGCGAGCGATTCGAGAGGGGAGGCCCGTGGCGTACGACGCCGCGCCGATCACCATCAGCGAATGGCACAGCCCGCCTCTCGCGGACGCGCTACCGCAGCGCGAGACGGTATTCGAGTTGTATTACGCGCCTGAGTAGACGCAGTCCCGCTCGACGGATCGTGCGAAAAGGGGCGCGAATTGACACCCTGCGGCAGTCTGATAGAATGTCGCGCCCAACACACTCGACCACCGGAGGACATGGCCATGAGACTGGACAAGATGGAAGGTGCGTGGACCGCGCTCGTCACGCCATTCGACGACGACGGCGAGATCGATTGGGCGGGGTACGAGAAGAATCTTCAGTTTCAGATCGACCAGGGCATTAGCGGCGTCCTGCCATGCGGCACGACCGGCGAGTCGCCGTCCCTGTCGTGGGACGAACAGAACGCGGTCATCGACAAAGCGATCCAGGCCGCGAAAGGCCACTGCCCGGTCCTCGCCGGTGTGGGCAGCAACTCCACCAGCGAAGCCCTGCGCGCAGCCGAGCACGCGGCCGAGTCCGGCGCCCAAGCGCTCCTGCTCGTGGACTGCTACTACAACGGCCCCTCCTCGCTGGAGCTGCGTATCTACTATCACAGCGTCGTCGCAGCCCAGTTCCCCGACGTGGCCGTGGTGCCCTACATCATCCCCGGCCGCACGGGCTGCGCGATGGCGCCCGAGGATTTGGCGATCCTCGCCGGCGACTGTCCCAACGTGATCGCGGTCAAGGAGGCCACCGGCGACCTGGAGCGCATGGCGCGCACGCGGGAGCTGTGCGGCCCCGACTTCAGCATCATGTCCGGCGACGACGACATGACGCTGGAGATGATGACGCGCGCCGCGATCGCGGCCAACGGCGTGATCTCGGTCATGACCAACGTCGCGCCCGCGGCCATCGAGCAGATGACCCGCGCCGCGCTCGCCGGCGACACGGACAAGGCGCGCCAGCTCGCGGATGCGCTCGCACCGCTGTTCGGCTTGGTCACGGTGCCCGTGGACAACGAACGCACGCTGCCGAACGGCGAGAAGGTGATGGTGCGGGACAAGTTCCGCAACCCGTTGGGCGTCAAGACGCTCATGGCCGGCCTCGGCATGGCCGCCGGCCCCACGCGCCGGCCCCTGGGCGAGATGACCGAGATCGGCGTCGCAATCGTGCGCGACGCGGCGCGCCAAGTCTGGCAGCGCAACCCCGAGATCCTCCTGCCCATCGGCGAGCACTACGGAGTCGACGTGAGCGCCCGCATCGAGGACGACAACGTCTGGGCCGCAATGACCGCGTGCCGGCTGATGAGGTAGAAGCTGGAAGCCGCTAAGCTCGGAGGCCACTAAGGCACGAAGACACAAAGAAGCACGAAGAAGAGACCCTAGGCCCCTGTCTCCTTTGTGTTCCTTCGTGTCTTTGTGTCTTTGTGGCCTCCGTTTCATCGCGAGTAGGAGATACCACATGAGCCTCATGGGACTCGACATTGGAACGACCGGCTGCAAGGCCATCGTGTTCGACTTGGATGGCAAGGTCCTCTCCGCCGACTACGAGGAGTATCCGCTCCACACGCCGCAGCCGGGCTGGCTCGAACTCGACCCGGATCAAATCTGGCGGAAGATCGCCAAGGTCGTGCGCACGGCCGCGGCCCGCGCGAGCGACCCCGTCCAGGCGCTCGCGATCTCGTGCCTGGGCGAGGCCGGCGCAATGCTCGACAAGGACGGCAACGTGCTGTGCAATAGCATCGTCTGCTTCGACAACCGCGCGCAGGCGCTGTTCGACGAGTGGATGCAGGGCCAGGATCCGGCGGCGCTCATGGCCACGACCGGCCAGCCGCC
>JAJRTI010000341.1 GCA_024278415.1 Planctomycetota bacterium
CATGAACCGCAGCCGCGGCTGGCCCCAACAGGCCCAGTCGAAGCTGGGGTTGCGGTTGGGGCCTGGCGTTGTGATGAACGCGATCGTGGGGGTCTTGCCGGCCCACTTGTCCAGCCGGATGGCCACTGGCTTCCATTTGCTCTTGGTCCAGAACTCGTCGAACACGGGCTCCCCGTCGACCTCGACGCGGAACTGCACGCCATCGCTGCGGCCATCAACGGCATCCCGCAGGCCCACTGCGAACTCGAGAACGGCTTCATGTTTGGGGGGAATAGCCACGCGATAGCGCGCAAACGTGCTCGGTGGGGGATTGCCCGTCTTCGCGCGCACGCGCCAAGGCGGATGGGCGAAGATGGCTCGTTTGTGGACCAGCCCGCAACGTTCCATCGTGGGGATGAAGCTTCCGCCGCGGCCTAGAGCGCTTTCCTTGCCGTCGACCACGATCCCCGTCTCGGCCCCGCTGATGTGGTCGATAAAGTCGAAGGTGTTCGCCGCTGGCAGATCGCGAACGTCGAACATGGCCTTGTTGTCGTCGAGCATGGGCGTGGCCACGATGAGGGGGCTCGATGCGCGCAGCAGGTGCGCCGCGGCGTGGTTGGGCGGGTCGGCCATGTAGGAGTAGGCGCGTTTCGGGTCGAGGCCGAAGAGGCCGTCTTCGTTGTACGCGGTCCAGCCTGAGATCGAGCCGGTTCCCTTGTGCGCGTTCACGCCCATGAGCACTTCGTACACGGTCTGCTCCTTGCCGCCGGCCGTTCGCACGAAGCGCGAGCCGCCGCCCTGGGTGCGGTCGTACCGCGCCGCGACTCCGCCCTTGCCCTTGAGGCGGAACTTCGTGCTATCGCGCCATTCACTGGCGAGATCGGGCTCCAATTGGTCGACGGCCCACACCTTGGCCTCCGCGAGAAGAGACGCCACCTCGCCGTTCATGCGCTCGAATTGAGCGACGTATGGCCGGTTGAACGTGGGGATGACGCCCCAGTTCTCATACGCGCGGCGCCAGGCGAGAAAGAGCCCGGTGTTGCCGGGGTTGCACATGCCGAGATAGCCGTTGATCGTGGTGTAGCGCGTGAGGAAGTAGGACGCGATGGGGTGGCCGCAGGAGATGAACCGGTCGTCCCATGTGCCGAACACGTGGTTCACGGCCCTGGCCGCGTGCCGCTGCGCGAACGCCTCGTAACGGCACGTCACCTCGTCGAGCCCTTCGCCCGATAGCGCCACGTCCGGCATCGCCTCGCGTAGCTGCTTGTGGAGTGCGATGTTCCCTTGGATTGTCGTCATGCCGTCCACCCGGCCCCCTGGGTCATTCCGAATGCAGAGCGTCTGGTCGAGGTGCATCGCGTCGAAGCCGTACTTCTCGTGTGCTTCGACGAGCCGGCGCGTCAGTTCGTCTCGCCACGCCTTGAGCGCCGGGTTGATGTACGCGAACTTTGTGCTCGGCTCGATATCCTTGCGGTTGCGCTGGAGCGGCGGCATCCACCACGCCAACTCTTTGGTGAACGGATTGCGGAGTTGGAACTCTTTGAAGCGCTCATATGCTTCGTGCTTGGGGTCGCAGCCGAAGTAGTTCATGTGCGGCATGACCTTGTACCCAAGCTTGTGCGCGTACTCGACGAACGGCTTGAACTTCTCGTTGGCCTCGTAGTCGGGATACATCACGTCATAGCGGTACTTGCGCCAGTTGGGCACGTAGAGCAGCGTCGCCACCGGCGGCACGTGCTTGCGCAACTCGTCGAGCACGGCTTTGTCCATGCCCACGGTGGCCATGAACTTGATGCGGTTCACCCACTTGGGTTTGCGCTGCGCCATGGGCGTGAGGCCCCACGTCTTCTCGGCCCAGTCGCGGTAGCGCTTGGCCGGCCCGCGCCAGTCGCCCTTGAAGAAGGCGATCCGCCACTCGACGCTCTGGACCGAGGTGAGGTCGTCGAAGGGCGCGAAGTTGTGGGACTCGAATGCGAGACGCACGCGGCCCTGCGACCGCTGCCAGCGCAACGCCTTGAAGCGGAGTTTCGTGTCAGGGCTCCAGACCCAAAACCCGCCCTTCTTTCCCTGGACAACCATCATTTGCACTTCCCAGCCCACGGGCCATGAGAAGCTCAAGTCCTGCACCGGGCAGTATTTGCCCAAGCGCACGCCGGACATGCCCGGCACGAGGCACTCGGTCGAGTCCAGGTCCAACCCGGCGATCCCCCATTGCACGGCGTACAGGCCCTTTCGAGAGGTCGTGCCGGTCTGGCGGACGAGCACGTCCTGTGTGGCCGGGTCGATCTGCACGGTTGTTGTGATACGCCCTAAATCGGGCAGTTCCGTGGCGATTTCAGCGGTCGTGCGTCCGCGCGGCGTTGCGCGGGACCGGCTTCCGTTGCCGACAAGCTGCTTGCGTCCGTACCAGAGCAAGCCCGCGAGCTTGGCATCGTCGCCCCCCACCGTGTACGTTTCGCCAGTGAGCTTGTTCTCGATCGACACGACCGTGCCACGGTCGACCACGAGCCGGCCGTTGGCCGTGTCGACTGTGACTTTGGCGCCTTCGACGTGGACGTCTGCGAACAGTCTTTGCGCGAGAACAGCAACAAGAATGAATAGATAGCATCGTCTCGCCATGGGCAGCTTCCTCGTGTGACCAAGACCCGCGAGTTCAACTTGAATTGGCAACCGATGGTAACATGAACCAGGCGCTTGCGCCACGCTGCGGGTGGCGGCCCTTTGGGTGTTAGGGGGGAGTTTGGCCGCCGTGTTCAGGGGTGTGGCGACGCACTTGTCGTGCGCGCCTTGTCGTGTGCACGCGCCACCTCGCAAGGATTGGCAACCTTGTGAAGTTGAGCGCCTCGGCGGGGAGTCGGCAGGCCGCACGGACTCGAGGCAGGGGCGGGATGCGGCGAGCGGGCTACTTCACCCCAAGGGCTTGCAGCAGGCCGTCAAGTTCGTCGAGCGACTGGTATCGGATCATCACCTGTCCCGACTTGTTGTCCTTTGACAGGATCGTCACGTTGAGCCCCAGTTTCTTTCCGATCGTTTCCTCCAGCTCCTTCACGCTACGGCTCTTGGCCTTAGTCTTTGCCGCAGCCTTTCCCTTCGTCTTCCCCGACACGAGGCGTTCGACCTCGCGAACCGAAAGGTCGTCCTTCTCGATGCGCTTGGCCAACTCGCGCTGCGCCTTCTGGGTGCGGCATGAGAGCAGCGCCCGCGCGTGGCCCATGGACAGTGTTCCACGTGAAACGGAAGTCTGGATCTCAGGCGGCAGATCCAGCAGCCGGATGAAATTCGCCACGGACGACCGGTCCATGCCCACCCGCTCCGCGGCTTCCTCCTGGGTCAGCTTCAACTCCCGGATGAGTTGGCTGAAGGCCTTGGCCTTTTCGATAGGGTTCAAGTCTTCCCGCTGGATGTTCTCCACCAGCGCCAACTCGAGCATGCGGTCGTCCGACACGTCCTTCACCACGGCCGGGATGCGCTCCAGGCCCAGGTGCTGCGCCGCGCGCCAGCGGCGCTCGCCAGCGATCAGTTCGTAGCCTTTGCCCGCCTCCCGCACCACGATGGGCTGGAGGATGCCGTTGCGGTCGATGGATTCAATGAGAGCGGACAGGGCCCCGGGCTCCATTTCGATGCGAGGCTGGTTGCGGTTGGGCTCCACCTCGTCGGGGTCGAGGTAGCGCACCTCGGCAACGGCCTCGGCCTCTTGCCCTTTGGGGAGCAGTGCGCCCAGCCCTTTTCCCAAGCGGCGTTCACGCGCCATATCCGAGCACCTCCCGGGTCAACTGTGCGTAGTGTCTGGCGCCAGTGCTGCGCACATCGTAATCGAAGATAGCCAATCCGTGGCTAGGCGCCTCGGCGAGCGCGGGGTCCCGCACGATGCGCGTGCGGAAGACCTGGTCGCCGAAAAATTCGGCCACCTCCCGCACGACTTCTCGCGCCACGGACAGGCCTGGCTGGAACATGGTGAAAAGGATCCCAGCGAGCGGAAGAGGATTGGACCTTTTCTGGCCCACCAAGTCAAGAGCGCGCACCATTTCACTCAGTCCTTCCATAGAGTAATACTCGGCTTGGATGGGTATGAGCACGGCATCGCTGGCCGTGAGGGCGTTGCGCGTCAGTATTCCCAACGACGGCGGGCAGTCCACGAAGACGAAGTCGTAATCATCTTGCACGGCCTGGGCGAGCGGCACAAGCCCCGCGTCTTCGCTCAGCACCCCCAAGTCGCGTTCCATATTCACCAGGCGGCGGGACGACGGCACGACACTCAAAGTGGGGATGTAGGTCTGCGCCAGGGCCCGGCCCAGACGCTTAGGGTTCAGCAGTGCGTGCATCACGTTGGGGCCCTCGCCCGCGTCCACTCCGAGGCCGCTCGTCGCGTTGGCCTGCGGGTCGATGTCGATCAGGAGCACGCGCTGCCCGGCAAGTGCGAGGCCGGCCGACAGGTTGATCGCGGTGGTTGTCTTGCCCACCCCGCCCTTCTGGTTTGCAATCGCGATTGTCTTGGCCATGTGCAGTCGCTTCCCTGCGCGATGCGAACTTCCGTTTCACGTGGAACTATTATAGTGCACGCCGCCTCCAGTGCAAGGGGGCGCGCTCCTACTGGCGGCCCGGCATGGCCCTCGGCCATCGCGTATCGACAGTGAAAACAAGCGCCATGTGGAGTGCGGCGGCTTGACGCCGCTTTCTCTCCCCCGCGCTGGCTTGGCCGCGCTGTTACGCGCAAGCAAGTTGGCGTTCCGGCCGCGATAAGAGCTTAGCCGTTTTGCGAGACTTCGCCTGCAAAACGGGGCCTCCTGTCGGAGGCCGTTGGATCGAGAGGGCAATGGGCCGGCTGCCTGAAGATTGACAATTGGAGATTGGAGACTGCAAAAGGTTTTCAGACGTCCACTTTTTCGACACTTCTATTCTGGGCTGGTGAGAAATGCGGGTTGAGCGACCCAGGCGGGCGAAGCCCGCCACCCAGGAGCGGATCCCGAAGCTTCGGGATCGCCTTCCGTCTTCATCGTAAGGGCGAGCAAGCATCGGAATGCCAAGGCATTCTGCTCCAGCTTCTTGTTTCTTGTCGCGGTTGCTGACCAATGAAGGCAACAAAGCGGGATCCGCTCCGGGCAGGCAACTTCTTGTTTTTCATGACAGTTCTGGATGGATAAGGCACTACGCTTTTTCGCAGACTTCGCTGCGAGAAAGGGGCGGCGTCGGGCCGCTTGTAGTAGGGCGATTTATCGCCCGTCTGCCTCGTGAGAGCAAGGACGTTCGACGGGCAATGAATTGCCCTACTATAAACCACGTCGCCTCGCTCCGCACACATCGACGACATGTTGTCGTTCGAAAACCGGTAAGGGCCTAAGGAGCCAAGAAGCGCTCTGCCGCCGCCCTATGGGGCCTGCCGCACGTATCCCGCAAATGTCCAGTCTGTGGTCCGCGAGGGAAAGCCCCGTGTTTTTCCTGTTGCATTCGCTGATTTCATGTGGTACTATCCGGCGTCCGCCACTTCTCTGTTCGGTGGGGAATCACTATGAAGCTTTTCGCCATCGCCAGAAATACGTTCCGGGAGGGCGTGCGCCAACCTGTATTCTACGTGTTGGCCGCGTTTGGCTCAGTCTTGCTGCTGGGCTCGGTGTATTTCACGCTCTTTTCGTTTGGCGAGGAAGCGAAGATCGTGAAGGACATGGGCCTGGCGACGATCACGCTGCTGGGCCTCGTCGTGGCCCTTTTCACGTCGTCGAGCGTGGTGAGCGACGAGATTGACAAGAAGACCGCGCTCACGGTACTGTGCAAGCCCGTGTCTAGGCCGCAGTTCGTCATCGGGAAGTTCCTTGGCATCGTATCGACCGCGTTTGCCGCGATGCTGGTGCTCACGCTGGTGCTGGTCCTGGCGTTGTGGCTGCACGAACACGTGGCCATCAACAGCGCGCAGGGGCACGCCCACGGCCCGGCGCGGTCGGGGTTCCACCACGCCCCCAGCGTGCTGGTTGGCGCGCTCTTCGCCTTCATGCAAGTCTTCACCTTGGCTGCGGTGTCCGTTGCCGTGGCGACACGGTTTCCGATGATGGTCAATATGACCGCGTGTCTGTCGTTGTACATCCTCGGCCATGTGGGCCGCTACTTGTTCGTCAGTACGGAGCGCGGCGGGTTGTCCGGATATCTCGCGACCGTCGTGTATGCGTTGGCGCCGAATCTGTCCAATTTCAACGTGGCCGAAGCCATTGGGCTAGGCCACTCGGTGCCGGCGCCCTACGTCATGCTGTCGGCTCTTTACGCCCTGATCTACGCGGCCATCGCGCTGCTTGTTGCACTTGCCTCGTTCGAAACGCGAGAGCTTATGTAACCCCCGCGGAGTTGCTCAACAAGGACTCAGGCTGTTGCGCTACGCCATCATCAGCGACATCCATTCGAATCTCGAGGCGTTCGAAGCAGTCCTCGCGGAGATCGAGCGAGAGCCGGTGGATCAGATCGTCTGCGTCGGCGACATCGTGGGGTACGCGGCCTGTCCGCAGGATTGCATCGATATCATTCGGAAGCGCGAGATCCCATGCGTCGCAGGGAACCACGACTATGCGTCAGTCGACAAGACGAGCATCCAGTATTTCAATCCCGACGCCCGCGATGCGATCCTCTGGACCCGGGAAGCCCTTGGCCAGGAGGCCATGGACTACCTGGCGAACTTGCCGCTCACGCTCGACTTCGACGGCTTCACCCTCGCGCATGGCACGCTCCAGAGCCCAGAGCTGTTTGACTACATCCAGACCATCTACGATGCGCATCTGTAGTTCGAGACGCTGGAGAACTCCATCTGCTTCCTGGGGCACTCGCATGTGCCCATCACGTTTTTTGACGACGACCCCATCAGCTATTTCATGGAGCCTGAGATTCCGCTTTCAGAATCGGAGAAACTCCTTGTGAACGTGGGGAGCGTGGGGCAGCCTCGAGACCAAGACGCAAGGGCATGCTATGCCGTATACGACGCGGACGAAGGCATGATCTGGATCCGTCGGGTGGCCTACAACATCGAGGGCGCTGCAAGCCGCATACGCGAGGCTGGTCTGCCGGCGATGAATGCTGAGCGGCTGGCATATGGCCGGTAATAACGCTGAGCGCGAGTCGGAACATATTGGCAGTAAATAACTTAGGGTGCTATTGCGCGCCATGGGCGATGCGGGCGGTTGCAGCGCGGAGTCACATTGGGCTATACTGATGGCGATGCAGGCTCACGGCCTGCGGATGAAGCCGATGATCTCAGAACAGGCGCGGCCCCATGAACCTCGACCCCTGCGAACCGACGGATGACCTGATCGAGGAGGCGTTTGATTGCATCGATGTGGGCGACTTCGAGGCCGCGCTCAAGCTCGGACGTCGGCTGCGCCGGGAGAGCCCACCTTGGGGTTTCGAGATCCTCGCGTTGGCGTATGCCGGGCTCGGCGACCGCGCGCGCGCCATTGAGGCGCTGAGGCAGGGTGTCGCCGAAACGCCCAACGCGTGGCGTCTGTGGCAGCTCCTGGGAAATTACCAATCCGACGAGGGCCGCTTCGACGAGTGCCATGAAGCATACCGCCGCGCGCTCGCGTGCGCGGACGTAGACGCATCGTCGGTACACCTGAACTACGCGATTGCTCTCTTGCGGCAAGCCCAGCACACGGAAGCCTTGCGCCACCTGAACCGCGTGACCGACCCGGAGATGCGGCTTCAGGCCATCGACATGCGGCTCGAACTTTTCAACCGACTCGAATGGTACACGCAAGCCATCGAATTGGGGCGGAACGCGGTCGATACGTACCCGGCGTATGAAGTGATCGAGACCGATGCCGAGGCCTTGCAATCGCTGGCCAAGGTGCATGCGGAGTTGGGGCTTGCGCTTTGGTTAGGCCGGCAAGACCGGGAGGGCGCGCTGGCTCAGGCATGGGAGGCCATTGCACTTGATAAGGGCCAGCACACGGGCATGTGGATTGTGCGCGAACTCACGGGCGAGGTGTCGCCCCGCGGGAAGTACTACCAGGTCACGATTCGGGGCACTTGGCACGAGCCGATGGAGCACGATGGTGAGTGGAGTATGCCCGATTTCAAGGGAACCTACGAAGTGGTGGCGGACGCGCCGGAGGAGGCCATCGAATTCATCAGGCCGTTCGAGCCAGAAGGGATGCGTGACTCGCTTCAGATCGACGAGTGCACCGAACTCGAGCCCTGCACCGACCAGCCGAAGGGCGTGTACGCCGTGCCGGAGGAGTATCGATTCTTCCCCGGCGAGTGATCCTGTCCGCTCGCCATTCGGGTTGGCCTCAGCCTGCCCAGAAGGTGAGGATGCGCACTGCGCCGGTGCCCGCGCGGCGCAGCGTCGATCCGAAGCCCTTCACCACGCCTTTGGTGCCGCCGGAGACCGCGCCTTCCGCCTTGCCCGTGGCCACCACGCCCTTGGGCAGCTCCGCCGGCGACACCACCACGGCCCTCAGCCCGCCCACCAGGTTGTCGCCCATGCGCATGTAGTAGGGCCGGCGCCGCGTAAGCGCGATCGTCATCACGCCGCCTTCGGGTGCGCGGGGATCATTGCGCACGAAGATCGCAATCTGCCACTTGGGCACGCCATTGCGCTGGAACGTTTCCGCAATCCAGGCCGCGCGCACCGCCGCTTCCGGCCAATGGCTCGCGTCCTCTGCCCCGCGCCACACGCACCCGATCTGCACCGCGCGGTAGTCCTTGTCCGCCACGTAATGCTTGGCCATACGCTTGGCCACGGAGCGGTCCCATGCCTCGGCCGTCTTGCCCACGATCGTGAAAGTCGTCGTGCCCTTGTGCGTCTGGGTCTTGACGCCTTGCCGCTTCATATCCCGCACGAGCTTCCGCAGCGGTTCTCCTGCCGCTGGCCGCGCCGCGGCGAGCGCAACCAGGTGCATCGCCAATAGTGTCGTGAGTGTTCGCATGAGGTTCCTCCTAAGGGAAATGAGGACGAGCGCATTGTAAGGCAGCAAGCCGGCGGTATCAACAGCTCAGGCGCGTCTTGCAGTGCGTGCCCGGCCTGGATAGAATGCGCAGCCCCAGGCAATCGGCCACCCAACGACACGACCGAGGAGGATCGACCATGGTAGACCGCAAGCTCAACATCGCCGTCATCGGCACCGGCCGCTGGGCCAGGCTGGTACATGCGCCAGGCGTCAAGAGCCACCCTCAGGCCGAACTCGTCGCGGTGTGCAGCCGTACGCGGGAAAACGTGGACGAGATGGCCAAGGAGTTCGGTGTGCCCCACGCGATCACCGACTACCGGGACGTGCTCGCACTCGACGGGCTCGACGGCGTGGTCGTATGCACCACGGTCAAGTCGCACCACGAGATTTGCATGGCTGCGATCGAGCGGGGCATCCACGTGTTCTGCGAGAAGCCCCTGGGCATGGACTTCGCGGAGACGCGGGAGATGACCGCGGCCGCGGAGAAGGCGGGTGTGAAGAACATGGTCGCGTTCACCACGCGCTTTGTGCCGCACGCGATCTACGTGAAGCAACTGCTGGACACGGGCGACTTGGGTAAGGTGTATCTGATGAACCTGAGCAAGATGGCGGGGTACGCCGGCGAGAAGGCGCCCAAGCGCTGGCGGTACGAGCGCGCGCTCGCGGGCGCGGGAGTGCTGGCCGATCTGGGCTCGCACGCGATTGATTTGGCCCTGTGGTATTTCGGGCCCATCAAGGCCGTCTGCGCGACGCTGCCGCAGTTCGTGCCGACCCGGCCGCACCGCGACACGGGCGAGCCCGTGCCGTGCGACGTGGACGACGGCGCAGGACTGCTCGTGGAGTTCGAGAGCGGCGTGCAGGGCGTGCTGCACATCAGTTGGTCCGCGCACAAGGGCCGCAGCCAGACGCTGAGCATCTGTGGGTCCGAGGGCTCGCTCGTGCTCGACTCGAACGTGGACGGCTGGGAGATCGACCTCGTGGGCAGCCGCGCGGACGACCCCTCGCTCAGGCCCATCGAAGTGCCGGCCGCGCTCAAGGCGGGCATCGACGAGTCGTCGCGCGAGGCCGGCTTCCACTCGTTCATCACCAACTACCCAAGTATGTCGCGCAAGTTCATCGACGTGATCCTCAACGACGAGGAGCCGTCGCCCAGCTTCCGCGATGGCATGAACGTGCAGGAGGTCATGGAGGCCGCGATCACGAGCGCGAACGAACGCCGGTGGGTGGACCTGCCCTTGACGTGAAGTCCAGGCACTGAACCCTATACTCCCGCGGCCGACCGTGGCATAATGAACGAAACGCATGGAGCGCCCATGCGCGCTCGTGTCCCGCCAGCGCTACGACCAGCCTGCATCGTAAAGAGGACTCGCCATGATCCGCAAGTTCGTGTTCTTGGTCGGTATCATCGTCATCGTCGGTGGCATCTATGCTTGGCGCAAGGGCGCCATCCACAAGAACGCGGATGGAACGATCTCCATCAACACCGCCAAGGTCAAAAGCGAACTGAAGAAGGACATGGAGAATGCAGAGGTCAGTCCCTACACCAAGGGCCGCACTCTGTTCGGCTTGTTCAAGTACGAGGAAGCGCTAGCCCAGTTCAAGAAGGGCCTCAAGGAAGATCCAGAGAGCAAATCCGCGTCGCTCGCACGCTACCGCATAGCGGAATGCTACAAGAAGCTCAAGCAGCCGAAGAAGGCGATCAAGGCCTATCAGACCTACCTGAAGAAGTACCCGGACGGGGACCTGGCCGCGCAGGCCAAGAAGCAGGTCGAAATCCTCAAGGCCACGACGCCGTAGCGCCGAGGCTTCATTCCGCTAACCACGCGATCGCCGCCATCGCCCGCGGCCGTAGCGTGATGACCGCATCGTTGCCCACGCGCTTGGGGGCCGGACCCAGGAGGCCGCGCGCACGCGCCGCGCCGGCAATGCGCACCATGTGGCGGTGGGCCTGGTCGTAGTTGATCGCGGCCACGAGCGTGCCGGCCTGCGACCGCCATGCCCAGGTGCGCACCGCGGGCGCGCTGTTCGACTTGGGGATGACGATCTCGCGGCCATCGACCTCGATGGCACGCGATTGCGGCGAGTACGGCGCGGCTTGCACGTCGCCCGCGCGGGTCCCACCAACGATGAAGCGTTGGAGAATACGAATCTCATCCAGGCTCCGGCGCAGGGCGTTCATGTACTCGCCGTCAAGCGACTCGATGCCCACCCAGAGGATCGCGCCGCGTCCGCCGCTGAGCGCGGTGGCGAGCAGGTTCAGCCGCACGTCGTCGGGCATGGGGAACACGTGCGGCACGGCCATGTCCGATGCGAGCAGGAACGGCAGCACCGGCGCGGTCGTGCCCTCGCACGTGGCCTGCACGAGCCCTTCGTACGGTGTGCCCACGCTGTAGATCATCGGCGCGTGGAAGCCGACCTCCGGCTCGAACTTGCGGATGTCGCCCCCGCGGTTCACTTCCCACTCGCTCAACGGCCACGAGCACAGGCCCACGCTCACGCCGGGGGCGGCCAAGTGGATCGCCGCGATGTGGTGCTTGACGATGGCGCCGTTCTGCTCCGCGCGGAATCGCCCCCAGGCGTGGCCGGGCAAGCGCTGGATTTCGGCCGGCGTCATGGCGGCGACCTTGGCCTCGTCGAGCTTGGCGGCTTGCGCGAAGTTGCGCCGGCAGGTGGGGCAGAAGCACGCGTTGAAGACGGGAGGCTCGTAGTCGATGATGAGCGTCTTGAGCCCGCTCGCCAGACGCTTGCGGTAGTACTCGACGAGTGCGCTCCACCACGCGTCCTCGCGGCGCACCTGCGCGCTGGGGCAAAGCTTGCCCTTCATGGGCTTGCCGTCCTGGCCGATGCAAGGCCAGCCCTTGACGCGGCTGCCGTACCCGTCGAACTTCCAGGCCCAGAGCCTGAACCCGCGCGCGGCGAGTTCCGCGTCGATGGTCGCGTATTCGGGTTGGTAGTGCGTGAGCGAGAGGCCGCCGCGGATGCCGGCGTACGCGAGGTAGTCGAGCAGCCGCCCGCGGCCGGCTGGGGTGGGATAGCGCAGCGCGCCGGTGTGCTGCGCGTAGAGAGCGAAATCCTTCACCGGCTCCAGCGCACCTCCCTTCTTGCGCGCCAGCTTCGCGGCGATCGTGTGCTCCGGGCCGAGTTTGCCCGCGCACTCCGTGCGCCATCGCCACTCGAACTCACGCGGGCAGCCGGGCAGCGGCTCGACGTATACAAAATGGTACCCGGTCCAGAGCGGTTTGCGGCCGCCCATGTTGCGGCGTAGCGGGTCGACCGGCGCCGGCAGCCTCCAGCGCAGGCGCGGCTTGCCGTCGCGCGTGACTCGCTCCGGCCGCACGTGCACGACCGGCGGCATGGGCGAGCGCCCAGCCACGACCTCGCCCGCGACGCGCATCTGTGCCGGCGTCTCCAAGATGATGTGCGGCTCCGCGGCCGCGGCGCGATCGCCAAAAGGGAAGAATGCGACCGGGTTGAACGCGCCCTCGAGCAGCCACAGGGTCGCGTCGGGCCGGCGCTGCGCGGGATACCACATGAGTTGGAGCGGCGCACCGTCGTCTTTGGGTGGTGGGAGCTGGCCCGGCGGAGTGCTCACGTCCGTGTCGGGAGGCAGCTCCTCAATCGTGAGGTCGTCGAACCATGCGTACCCGGTGCTGTACCAGAGCTTGCACTGGAGCTTGAGCCACTCTGCATCCGGCCGCGTGCTGAACTGGACCGAGTACTCGGTCCAGTCTTGCGTGCCGCGGAGGTAAGGCGTGGTGTGCCAGTGCGATGGCGCCTCGACTCCGTTCTCATACGCGATGACGTAGGCGCGGCCGGCGCGGCCCACCTCGGCCACAAGCACACGCACGCGGAGGCGGTAGGGGGTGTTGGGCTTGACCGCGACGCGTTGCTCGCAATGCCAAGTCGCGCGTGCGGTTGGGTCGTCGGCCACGCTGAGGCGAATGCAGCGCGAGCCATCGAGCGTGTCCCACTTGCCAGCGCACTTGCCGCGCTGCTGGACGAACCGCCAGCCCTCAGGCGCACCGCCGGCTCCGGCCTCGAAGTCGGCCGTGTACGTTGCAGCCCCGGCACTGGCGCACCAAAGCAAGGCAAGAGCGGCCAAGGGCCGGGAGCCCAAGCGACGAGCCCTGGCGCGAGCGTTGTCACAAGCGGCCCGAACAGCATTGTTTGCATTGGCGGTCATTCACTGCCCTTTCCTGGTGGGGGGTTCGAGGGTGGTGGCCGATATGGATATTTCAAGCCGGGCCGAGCAGGGCTTCCGGCAGACGAGCAATGAGGCGGCGCGCCGAGAGGCTTTTCGAGAAAGCTGAACAACTACATACTATCA
>JAJRTI010000342.1 GCA_024278415.1 Planctomycetota bacterium
GCGACGATCACGTCCTCCCCACCCTGCACCACAACGCCGTCCGCGCGGCCCGCTTCGAACGTGATGCCGCGCAAGACCACGTGCGACGCGCCCCGCGCCGCGACGAGCGGCTGTTCGAGCATGGACACGACCGCGCGGCCCTTCTCGATGGGCGAGGGCGGCCAGAAGTACAGCTTGCCCGCGTCGCGGTCGAGATACCATTCGCCAGGCGTATCGAGTTCGGAGAGCAGGTTGATCGCGAAGTAGGGTGCGCCCTTGAGATAACCGCCGTGCTTGTAGCCACGCGCCCGGTGATACGACCACGGCGGGCTAAGGTTGATGATCTTGCGCTTCGGGTCGATGGCGCCGGCTTTCAGATACCGGCCCGCATACCAGCGCGTCCAGTAGCCGTAGAGCCAGACGTCGGGCTCCGCGAGCCAACGTTCGGGCCGCGAGCCGCTGTAGCGGAACCCGTCGCCCATGCCGATCTGCCTCCCTTTGAAGTTCGCAACGGGCCCGTCGTCGAACCCCGCGATGGTGGCGAAGTCCTTCGCAACCTCCCCCACCGGGTTGGGCCAACGCGCGAGCGGCATGGGCTCGCCGTTGAAGAACAGCTCAAGATGCGCGGGCACGGGATCGAGTCCGAACCCGCGGGGCTTGATGCTTCCGAAGTCGGCGACGCCTGCCTTGCGCAGGTCGAGCACGACCGCGTGCGGCCGCGCCTCCTGGGGCAGACGGTTCGGCGCGTCGGCCGCAGTCACGGGGCGAAACCCCCGCACTTCCCGGCCGCCGCTGACGATGGCCTTCTCTCCCGGCCAGGCGCGATAGATCACCGGCGCGTCAAACGAGCCGGAATCGGCCTCGGCCAACTCGAATGATTTCTGCCGCTCGTACACGCCTGCGCGGATGGACACCGCGACGCCGCCCTTGGGGAGCGCGCCCTGCTTCTTCAGCGCGCGCACCGCGTCCCGCGCGCGTTCGAGGGTGCGGAAGGGCCGCGCTTGGGTTCCGGGGTTCGCGTCGTCGCCGTTCGGCGCGACAAAGAACTCGCGCGCGGGATGCGAGATGCGGTCGATGCGCCGCTGCCGCGCATTGCGGAACGGCTCGCCGTCCCTCAGGCTCGCGACATCGGCCAGCCGTTCGAGCGCCTCGACGCGCCAGTTCTCGTGTTTGCCGGTGAAAAACGTCAGCATCCGTGCGTACGCCGCGCGCGCATCCTCGTAACGCCGCTGGTCTCGGAACGTGTCGCCCAGGAGCCGCATCGCGCGGGCGCGGTAGTGCAGCGCCGCGGACTCGCCGTCGGCCAGTGTTTTGCACGCGCGGCGCGCGTCGTCGAAGCGGCCTTCGCGGCGCAAGCTCTCGGCGATGCGCAACTGGGCGATGGCGCGATAGTTGCCGAGCACGTACGGGTTTTCCGACGTGTCGATTGCGAGAATCTTGGCGTATTCGGCCCGTGCGCGCGCTTCGTCGTGCGATTTCGCCGCGCGGTCGCCGCGCATGAGGCACGCGATGGCCGCGTCGGCCTGCGGCGCGAGCGGATTGGCCATGCGAGCGATGCGCTTCGCCGGCAGCGCCTCGCCGAACACAGCCAACTCGGTCACGTCGAGCTTGATCGTGCCCACGCCGTAGCCGATCTCGCCGATGCGCAGCGGCAGCCGTTTGTTCCCGGGCGTGTAGGGGCCGTCGTAAGCCGTTTCCGCGCGCAGGTGGCCATCGAGGTAGAGTTGGATGTGGCGCCGGTCCCACGTGGCCGCGAAATGATGCCAACGACCGACGTCGAGCACGTTGCGGCAACCCGCGGAAACGGCGCCGCCTTTGGCCCGGCCGATGTTGAACGCCACGCTGCGGTATCGCGGGGACACGACGATGCGCCAGCCGTCGTAGTAGCCGGTGCCCACGGCCGCGATGCCGCCATTGTAATACGCGCGCTTGCCCTTGAAGTCCGTCAACGCCCCCATGCCGTTGCAGCGGAACCAGCAGGCCACGGTGAGGCCCTTGTCCGTCGCGTCCGCGGCCGGCCCCTGGAGCCAGCCGCGGTCGAGCCGCGCCGCGCGCTGCTCCGGCCAGCGGCCGGCCGTGAACAGGAGCTTGCCGCCGCCCTTGCCGGGGACGAACTTGAGCCCTTCGGCCTTCAGGCCGACAAACGTGTAGTAGCCGATGAGCGAGGGCTGCGAGCGCAGGTCTCGTTGCAGCGCGTCGCGCAGCGCGCGGCCGGTGGGCAAAGCGCTTTCAGCCCGCGCGTTGGCGCACAGAATCAGAAACGCAAACATGGCTATGCGTCGAGACATGGGCGTGTCCTCCATGATCATTTCAGGATAGCATCACGCTACTTTTCCGCCGAGAGGCTGTCAATCGCGCGTGAGCGCAGCGACTTACAGGAACCTTGTAAGCATTCTGAATCGCTGGTACAATGTGCCTCCATCCGCTATGCACCGAATCAGGGACGCATCCTCTTCACGCGCTGAAGGCAGCGTCCGGCATTTCTGCTTCTGCGGCCTGCGCCCTCAAGCGATGCACATTGATTCGCCCCTTCCACCGAGCATGCATTCGTCCATTGCGGACAGTGTGTCCTGAATACGCAGAGGTGACCAAATGGAGACCAGGCAGATCACGATCGATGTGCCAGAGAAGGTGTTGCTGGCAGAGAAGACGGATGGTAACACTTCAGCCAAGTACAACAGCCAGGTACCGGAATACTGTCAAAGCTTCCGTGCAACGCCGCGTGTTGGGGAATCTGAATCCCAACGGGATTCCGGATATTAGCCCAGGGTTCGCGAGCGAAGCTCGCAACCCTGGGTTTTGAGGCGCACAGCTTCGCTCCCCCCCATCC
>JAJRTI010000016.1 GCA_024278415.1 Planctomycetota bacterium
CATGCTGCGGCTAAGCTCTGCCTGCCATCAACACTCCCGCATGCTGGCGCATGGGGCTACTATGCTGCTGGCGGAGATCCCATTTCCCAACCGACCGTCGCTTGGTTGTTCTGTGTGAGCCCTTGAGTTTTGCCGAGGAGCACAGGGAACCGCCCATAGCAGAGCCCCACGCCGAGGGGGAGCCAAAGTGAGTTGGACTGCGCTGGAGGCTTCTGCTACTATCAGCCTGCAAGTGCCTGTGGAGGGATCCTCAGCGCGTTGCTGTGGTTTCGACGCAGCCGGGGTGCGGAGGCCTTGCCCAACACTGGACGAGATTGGAGAGAAGATGGACACACCCAGTCTTTCGGACACACTGAGGAGGTCGCGCCTGCGTTGGCGCGCAGTGAGTTCCGGGGTCGCGCTGGCGCTGTATGTGATTGCGTTCTTCTTTCTGCACGCCTCGATGGGCAAGCACACGGTCGCGCTGGCCATCCTGCCGTTGCTCGTGGTGTCGTACTCGTTCGGGCGGATCGGCGGCGCGGCCATTGGCCTCCTGCTCGTGCCGCTGGACGCGGCACTGCTGATGTGGTGCGGCTGCAGCGACATGGGCGGCGTGGGCGAGCGGGGCTTCTGGGCCGTGCACTCGATCTTCCTCGCGATTAGCCTTTCGGTGGGCTGCCTGAGCGAGTTGTTCCTCCAGCTCCAGGACGAACTCAGCAAGCGTATCCGGGCGCAGGGCGATCTCAATCAGGCCGTGGACGATCTGCGCGCGGCTCTGGACCAAGTGAACACGCTTCGTGGGCTACTGCCCATCTGCTCGGCTTGCAAGAAGGTGCGAGACGACGACGGGTATTGGCAGCAGATCGAGACGTACGTGCAAGAGCACTCGCACGCGCAGTTCACGCACGGCCTTTGCCCGAGGTGCACGGAGAAGCTGTATCCGGAATTGGCCGACGTGGCCGAGTTCGAGGACACCCAAGGCGTGCAGACGCCGGCCAAGTGAGCCGCGTGCGCTTGGGGAACTCGTGATTCGCCCCATTGGGCTGGGCGAGGTTGTCCAGTGGGAGACGCCTCGAGTTGGGCGAACCCTGGGCGCTGCAACCCACCTCTCCCCTCAAACGGAAACGCCGTCATGTCACGTGCAAGACTGTTTGCCATGGCGTTGGCAGTGGCCGCTCCCGCGTTGGCCAGGCAAGCCCCCGCCAACCTGCGGTGCGAGTGGCGAGTGAACCCGACGAACGTGCCCGACCCGTGCCCTGAGTTGTACTGGGAAGTGGCGTCCCAGAGCGCGTATCAAGTGCGCGTCGCGCGCTCCCAGGCGGATTTGGCCGCGGGCAGGAGTCTGCTGTGGGATTCGGCCCGTGTCGAGAGCCTGCTGCCAATCGCGGAATACGCGGGGCCGGAGCTTGAGAACGGCACGACGTATTGGTGGAGCGTGCGCGTATGGGACGCGTCCGGCCGGCCATTGCCCGCGGCGGCCGCGCAGACGTTTCGCCTGAACGTGCGGCCCATGCCGCATCACCTGCCCACGATCCGCACGTTCATGAACTTCGGCGGCAACGCGGAGTTCGCGCGGGACTGGCTCGATCTGAGTTTCCGGCCGGAGGCCAAGTCCTTACGAAAGAGTGTGCTCGTGACGCGCTACGGGCTCATTTGCACCCTTGTGCTGCCACACCCGTCTACCGGAAAGCCGCTGGCCGGGAAGGCCAAGGCGCTCGCCGATTTTTCTGTCGAGAAGGGGCTGACGCAGGAGGGAATCCTCGAAGACATGTTCTGCCATTTTGCAGCAGACACGTACGTCTCGTTGCACGTGGCCGCGGAGCGCGCTGCGAACCCACGCGAACGGCGCCTCTGCCCTGGCTGGGACCCTCGCAACGACCGCAACGGCGATGGACGCGTCGACGACGAGGAGGCCGCGCGGCTCGCCAATCCCAAGGCGACCGCGCTCGAGCCGAAGCAGTCGCGCATTCCCATCTACTACTGGGGGCCGCCGCGGGACGACTTCGTGATGAACGTGGGCCACCCGGCGTACCAGGAGTTCATGGCGACCGTATGGGCGCAGCGGCTCTGTGACGGATGGGACGGCATCTATTTCGACACGGTGCCGCCCGACGTGGCTGGAACGGGGCGCGGAGCAAAGGTGTTGGAGTACCCGCGCGTGGGCCGCGGCGCAGACAAGTGGTTGCGTGACTTGCAGATGATGTTCGCCAAGATCAAGATCGCCATGCCAGACAAGTTGATCACAGGGAATGGATGGGATGCGATGCCCATGGTCAACGACGGCCGGCAGAGCGAAGGATGGCAGGCGCTGAACAATCAGCTTGGGAAGTGGCGCCAACGGCTCGACCACGCGATCGATCTGGACCGCCGCGGCAAGGTGCAACTCATCCAATACAACCCGATCTTCCATCCTACGCTCGCGGAGTTCGGCCCCCAGTTGCCAGTGAGCCAGGACCGGGACAAGATGTTCGGCTTGGCGACGTATCTGCTCGCGCACGGCCGGTTCACGTACTTCGGCTTTGGCCGGCACCCGTATGCCGGTGTGGCCAAACTGTGGTTCCGGGCCATGCGCGCCGACTTGGGCCAGCCAGTTGGGCCGTACTACTTGCTCGACGAGGTGGACACAGCGGAGGATCGCCGCACAGTCAACTTGCTGCCCAATGGAGGCTTCGAAGAGGCAAACGCCAAAGGCAAGCCCACGGGCTGGACCCTCGCGGAGCCCGTGGAGCTGGACCGAAGCGTGAAGCATTCGGGCGCGGCATCGGTGAGGATCACGAGCGAGAGCCGGAGCATCAACAACATCAACAAGGCCTACCTGCGCCTAAAGCCGAACACGAGCTACACGCTCATCGCTTGGGCGAAGACGGAGGCCGTATCCGGCGCACCCGGCGCGCAGGTCTATCCCTACGAGTTCGAAGGCGCGAGCCGGGGCAACACGATGACGTGGACGGGCACGCGGGACTGGACCGAGCAGCGCGTGGTGATCCGCACGGCCGAGGACGCGGAGGGCCGCATTAACTTCCGCATGTTTGGCGCGACGGGCACGGTGTGGTTCGACGACGTGCGTCTGATCGAGGGCATGGCCGTGAGGCAGCAGGTCTTCGCTCGGCGCTACACGAAGGGCCTCGCACTCGTGAAGCCGTACGTGGGGGCAGGGTTCGGGGACGACACCGCGACAGTGCACAAGTTGCCGGGGGTGTTCAAGCCGCTGCGCGTGGACGGGAGCAAGGGCGCGCCGGTGTCGGAGGTGACGTTGCGCAATGCTGAGGCAGCGGTGCTGCTGAAGTAGGGGGGGCCACCTGGGTACGATCGGCAGACCACCGCCCGCGGGAGGGCCACATGCCCCCAAGAGGCCCTCGCGCGGCCGTTGGCCGCAACCCAATGGGTAGATGGATCCCACGGATGCAGAACGTGATTGGCACACATCAGCGGGATACCACAGGCTTGCCCTGTGGTTGCTCATGTGGGTCATCTAACAAGGCGGGCGAAGCCTGCTTTGTTAGTACAGGGCGCATGGCTGGGTTTTCGGTTGTAGGTGTTGGGTTCCCGGCGGGCAACACCGAAAGCCTACAACCGAAGACCGGCCAGAACGCCAGATTGGCGTCGCGCGTGGCATGGACCAGCCCGTGCAGGCCTCGCGCGTCCCACTACTGGTACTGCCCCTTGAACTCGTCCCGGTACTCCCGCCAGTCGTCGTAGTTCATGCAGAAGTCACACTTGGTGGCCTTGCAGAGGGCCCGGGCAGCGGCGTGCCTCACGCTGGTGTGCCGGTCTCGGAGCGTCTCGATGAGCGCCTCGATCGCTTCGGCTGTGCCGAGCTTGCCGAGCGAGGTGGCCGCGGCCGCTCGCACGTCGCTGTCGGGGTCGAAGCGCACGGTGCGCGAGAGGCGCTCCACGGCGCGGGTGTCTCCGATTTCTCCGAGCGCAATCGCGGCGTCCCACCGCACGAGCGACTGTGGATCGCCCATCGCCTCAATAAGGGCCGGCACGGCCGACTTCATGTGAAGTTTGCCGATCGCTTGCGCGGCGGAGCAGCGGATGATCGTGCGCGGGTCGCCGGCCAACAGCTTGGGCAAAAGAGCGGCGAACCGGGTGCGGCGCTCCTCGCCAATAATCACGACGGCCTCATGCATCTTGTCCGTGTCGTCTTGGGCCAGGAGCATCTTGGCGATCTTGGCGTCGCTGGTGGCGCAGCCGGCCGCGAACAGCAGCCAGGGCAACAGCAGGTGGAGCAGTTGTTTGTGTGTCGGGGGGGGCATGGGGTGGGGCTCGGGAGTTGAGGAACGCGCTACTTGCCGCGCTCGCCGCGCCAGGTCTGCTGTGCGCGCACGAACGAGAGGATACCGTCGGCGAGTCCTTGCGCGAGGCGCTCCCGGTACCAGTGCTGTCTGAAGAGTTGCCCTGTGCGGGGATTGGAGAGGAAGCCGACCTCGACTAAGACACGCGGGCACATGACGCCACGAAGGACGTGGAGGCTCGATTGGTTCTTGGTGCCGCGGTTCTTGGACTGGATGTATCGGGACAAGCCGGCTTGGATGTACTCGGCTAGGAGCTTGCTCTGCATGCAGTACTCCTCGTAGAGCGCGGTGCACAGCACGGAGCCCAGCAACGCGTCGCCGCGGCTGACGGCGCCGTAGTCTTGTGCGCGAAACTGGCGGCCCAGGCGCGCCAAGCCTTGGCGGCGAGTCGAACTGCGCGCGTCGACAAAGTACGTTTCGAAACCCCTGGCAGGGGAGCGGCGCTGCGCCATGGCATTCGCATGGATGCTCACGAAGAGGTCCGGCTTCGCCGCGTTGGCGAGCCGGACGCGGTCCGGCAGAGCGACGAACACATCGGTCGAGCGGGTCATGATGACCTTGCATCCATGCTGTTCGAGGAGACGCTTGACACGCAGCGCGATGTCGAGGTTCAGGGTCTTTTCCGCGAGTGCGTAGTCTCTGAACGCGCCGGAGTCGCGGCCCCCATGTCCCGCGTCGAGCACGATGCGGGGCGGAGCGCCGGCGCGGATGGGCCTGGGCAAGTCCGGCGCGGCTTGGTCGTTGCCGGGCGGGGCGTTCAGAACCTCGAGGAAGCTACGCGGCACTTCGACCTCCTCTCGCCGCAGACGGGCCGGCCTGCTGAGGGGGATGATGTGGCCGTTGACCCATGCCGCGTGGAAGCCGGGACACACGATGGCGTGCACGCCCTGGCCGCGGAGCACGTGGCGCTGCGTGAGATCCTCTCGGACCAAGTCGAGCCCGTACAGGCGGGCTGCGGTGGTCAGCGTCACCATCTTGTCCGCGTCCGCGACGCGCGCGGCCATGCCGAAACGGCACAGGCCCGCGGCGACGAGTAGGGCTAAGTTGGCAGTGCGGAGTGTCATAAGAACGGGCGCTGCCCGGGCAGGAGCAATTCGAGAGGCAGTCTGGAAGGCTACGCGTCCGGGTGGGACTGGCTGGCAAGCGCATCGTCGACCGAGTCGAACAGCTCCATGAAGTAGTGGAGCCGAGTCGTTTCGAGGATCTGCCGGATGAGCGGTTGTGGGTTCGCGATGCGAATAAAGCCGCCATGCTCGCGTGTCCGCTTCATACACATCATGAGCACCCCCAGGCCGGAACTGGTCATGAAGTCCACGTCCGTGAAATCGGCGATGATCTGGTAGCAGCCGGAGTTGAACACGTCGAGAAAGGCCTGCTGCATGGCCTGGGCCTCCATCTCGCCCACACGACCGCGAACGGCCACGACGGTTATGCCACTGACTTCTCGCTTGTCTATGCTTACTACCATTCGATCGGCATCGATGTGAACGGAATGCGGTTAGCTCATGGGGCCTCACCGCTACTCGGGTTCGTCGTCGTCCTCGATTGGCTCGAGCGCGGGAAGTTCATCCTCGTCGTCGCTAGGCTCGAGTTCCGGAAGTTCATCGTCTTCTTGCACAGCCTCGAGTACGGCTGTTTCGCGGTCTTCTATCGGTTCGAGTGCGGGCAAGTCGTCGTCGGCCGGCTCCAACTCGTCCAACTCGTCGGCCTCGTCTTCCGCGGGCTCGAGGCTAGGCAGATCGCCTCCGTCCTCGTCCTCCTCATGTTCGAGCGCCTCGAACTCGACCTCGTCGTCGGCCGGCTCCAGGTCCATGAGTTCGGTGTCGTCTTCTTCGATGGCATCCAGCTCGGGCAGTTCCTCCACTTCGTCGGCCTCGTCGATCGGGGGCTCGGCCTCATCGTCCGCGCTGGAGTCCTCGTCGTCGGTGAGCCATGGTGCGCGTTTGACCATGGTGACTTCGTTGCCCTTCTCGTTGTAGGACACTTCGTCCATATAGGCGCGCATGAGGAAGATGCCGCGGCCGTGGTCGATTTCAAGATTTTCCACAAGCGTGGGGTCGGGCACGTCCTCCAAGCGGAAGCCTGGGCCCTCGTCCGCGATGCTGATGGAAGCTTCTTCGTCGCTGAGGCGGAAAGTGACGGTCACGTTCTTGGATTTGTCGTTGCGGTTGCCGTGCCTCATCGCGTTGATCACGGCTTCTTCGAGGGCGAGTTTGATGCCGAAGAGCACGCGCTCGCCATATCCCTTTTCGGCGAGCGCGTTGACGATCATGACGTCGACCTCTTGCATGTCCTCAGGGTCGGTGGGGATCACGAAGACGCGTTCCTCGTGCCGGCGCTCCAGCACCTGCACGGCGAGCATGGTCACGTCGTCGTCGAGTTCGGCGCCGCCGGTGTAGCGCAGCAGGTCCGCCTCGAGCCGGTCCACGGTGGTCTCCGCGTCCTCGTCGGCCTGCTTGGCGAGCATGCCATAGAGGCGATGGTTGCGGTAGGGCTCGCCGGTGTCTCCGATGGCTTGGACGAAGCCATCGGTGTAGAGGAATAGCTTGTCGCCTTGTTCGAGTTGTAGCGCCTTCTCCTCGTACTGCGGTGTGTCGAACATCGCGAGGAACATGCCCTCGGTGTCGAGGGGCAGGCACTCGCCGCCGCGCACGAGCACGGGCGGGTGGAGGCTCGCGTTGACGTAGTGGAGTTTGAGTGTGGCGCAGTCGAGCACGCCGAAGAATGCGGTGAGGTACTGCCCGTCGAGCGTGTGCTCGCACAGCTCGGCGTTGACCCGGTTCATGATCTTCAGGGGCGAGAGTTCGCCGGCCGTGAAGGTCTTGAAGGCCATCTTCGTCATGGCCGCAAGTAGTGTCGCCTGAAGCCCCGAGCCCGCGGCGTCGGCCACGAGGATGCCGAAGCAGCGGTGGCCCATGTCGATGACGTCGTAGAGATCCGCGCCCACGCCCTTGGTCGGATTGTAGCGAACGGCCACGTCGAGTTCGGCGATGGCAGGGAGCAATGCCGGGCGGAGCAATTCGGACACGCCCCTGGCGATCTCGATGTTCTCAGCGATGCGCAGTTCCTTGCGCCTGAGATCCTCCAGCAGTGCGGACACGTCGGCGCCGGGCACGTCTCTCAGCACCGCTTTGTGCTGGGAGAGTTCGGCGCTCTTGTCGCGAAGCTCCGCGCTCAGCTTCTCCACCGCGGCCCGGGATTCGGCGAGCGCGGCCTCGGCCTGCGCCAACTCTCGGCGCAGGGATTCCCTCTCCTTCTCAGCCTCCTTCAAGGCCGCCTGAAGGCCTTGGGCGGACCTGTCGCTACGCGGCTTATTGGCCTTCTTGTCGTCGGCAGGCATGGGACCTCTGGCACTGCAATCCACCGGGTGGGCGCCCCCACGCCCCAGTCGGGTTCACTACTTGAACTTCGCTAAGGCCTCTTCTTCCGTCTCGCAGATCTCAAATAGCTTGTCCAGCTTGGTGATCCGAAAGACCTCCGCTATGTCGGGGTGGATCTTGCAGAGCCGCAACTCCCCGTCCGCCGCACGCACCTTCTTGTTGAGCGTGATGAGCTTACCCAAGGCCGCGCTGGACAGATACTCGACCTGCTCGAAGTTCAGCAGCAACCGCGTCTTCTTGTGCACCTCGACCAGCTCGAACAGCTCATCACCGATCTCTTTGATGCTAAGCTCATCGAGAATTTTCTTCTCCATGAACTGAACGACGCTTACGTCACCGCGGGGCTCGACCAGTAGCCGGCGTTTCTTGTTATCCATTGGGTTTCCATCCCCTGGCGGCCGGACGCACGGAACGAGGCCGGCACTGTCTGGAGAATGCAGGTTGGCTGAGGAAAAGAGCATAGTAGGGAAGCTGCCCTTGAAAGTCAAGGACTTTTTGCAGGTCCTTCTTGCCACGATCAAGCGCCGGCACGCGCCAGACTCACCGCGGCGCGCGGCAATATGCCTGTTCGCGTCCACTGGGCCGGCCGGCTTGGCCGCTCTTGCCTCGGTGCTGGCTGGTGCCCCCGGCGCCATCGCTCATCGCCCAACCGCGCGGGCCCGCGGTGCCGCGTGTGGCCAGTTGACAGGGCAATCCGCCGGGCGGGAGGTAAGGGGCGCGCACTCGCGTCGCCCGCCGGCTTGCAAATAGGCGCGCCCCCTGCTACCATCCCGCAGCGTTTTAGCCTCCACCCCATTCTGGCGCGCTGGCTGAGAAACCATGCGCGACGGATGGGACTTGGATGCCAGCGATAATGGTTTTTGCCCTACGCCCTTCTGCCGGTGAGTGAATATTGCCAAAACGAGAGGACATCAAGAAAATCCTCCTGATCGGGTCAGGCCCTATTATCATTGGCCAGGCCTGTGAGTTCGACTACTCCGGTACCCAAGCCTGCAAGGCCCTCAAGGAAGAGGGCTATACGGTGGTGTTGGTCAACAGCAACCCTGCGACCATCATGACCGACCCGGACACAAGCGACCGCACGTATGTGGAGCCGGTCACGCCGGAGGTGGTGGAGAAGATCATCGAAGTGGAGCGGCCGGACGCGCTCCTGCCCACGCTGGGCGGGCAGACCGGTCTCAACACCGCGGTGCAAGTGGCCAAGGCCGGCGTGCTGGATCGCTACGGCGTGGAGATGATCGGCGCGAACGTCGAGGTCATCGAGAAGGCGGAGGAGCGCGACCTGTTCAAGGCCGCCATGGAGCGCATTGGCCTTGGCCTGCCCAAGAGCGGGTGGGCGCGCACGATCGAGGAGGCGCGCGTGGTGCGGGACGAGGTGAAGCTGCCGTGTGTGATCCGGCCCAGCTTCACCCTGGCCGGCACCGGAGGCGGAATCGCCTATAATGTGGAGGAGTTCGACCACTTCGTTGCGCTCGGCCTCGAATATAGCATGTCGACGGAGGTGCTCGTCGAGGAGTCTGTGCTGGGGTGGAAGGAGTTCGAACTCGAGGTCATGCGCGACTCCAAGGACAATGTCGTCATCGTGTGTGCGATCGAGAACTTCGACCCCATGGGAGTGCACACCGGCGACAGCATCACGGTCGCGCCCGCGCAGACCTTGACCGACAAGGAATACCAACTCATGCGCGACGCGGCGATCGCGATCATGCGCGAGATCGGCGTGGACACCGGGGGATCGAACGTGCAGTTCGCGGTCGACCCCGAAACCGGGCGCATGGTGGTGATCGAGATGAACCCGCGCGTGAGCCGAAGCTCCGCACTCGCGTCGAAGGCCACCGGCTTCCCCATCGCCAAGATTGCCGCCAAGCTTGCAGTGGGCTACACGCTCGACGAGATCCCGAACGACATCACGAAGGAGACGCCGGCCTGTTTCGAGCCGACCATCGACTACTGCGTGGTCAAGACGCCGCGCTTCACGTTCGAGAAGTTCGCGGAGGCGGATCCGACGCTGAACACGAGCATGAAGTCCGTCGGCGAGACCATGGCGATTGGCCGCACGTTCAAGGAGGCTCTCCAGAAGTCGCTCCGGTCCCTCGAAATCGGCCACTCCGGGCTCGGGTGCGACCGCAAGGACTTGGCGCGCCTAGGCGCTCTGCCTTCGGAGGACCAAATCCGCGGGAAGCTAACCACGCCGAACGCAGAGCGGCTCTTCTACGTGCGCTACGCATTCCTCTCAGGCTGGAGCCTCGAAAACGTGGCCGAGGCCACCAAGATGGATCCCTGGTTCCTCGACAACATGAAGCAAATCATCGAGTTCGAGGGCCAACTCGGAGCGCACGGCGCGCTCGCAAGCGTGCCGCGGGACTTGCTGCGCGAGGCCAAGCGCATGGGATTCTCGGACGCGCAGCTCGCCACACTGTGGAACTGCGCGGAGGAGGACGTGCGCCAGCGCCGCAAGGCCGATGGGGTCAACGTCACGTACAAGTTGGTCGACACCTGCGCGGCCGAGTTCGAAGCGTACACGCCGTACTACTACTCGACCTACGAGGACGAGGACGAGTGCCGCGTCTCCGATGGCAAGAAGATCATGATCCTCGGCGGCGGCCCCAACCGCATCGGCCAAGGCATCGAGTTCGACTACTGCTGCGTGCAAGCCGCGTTCGCCCTGAGGGACTTGGGCTACGAGTCCATCATGGTCAACAGCAACCCCGAGACGGTCAGCACCGACTACGACACGTCGGACATGCTCTTCTTCGAGCCCGTCACGCGCGAGGACGTGCTGAACATCTGGGACGCGCTCAAGCCGGACGGCGTCATCGTGCAGTTTGGCGGCCAGACCCCGCTGAACATCGCCACGCCGCTCAAGGAGGCCGGAGTCAAGATCATTGGCACGGCCCCAGACGACATCGACCGCGCCGAAAACCGAGAGCTGTTCCAGCAGCTCCTGAACGAACTGGGCTTGCGCCAGCCGCCGAACGGGATCGCGTTTGACGTGAGCGGCGCGATGGCCATCGCGCGGGCGGTGGGCTTCCCTGTGCTCGTGCGCCCCTCCTTCGTCCTGGGGGGGCGGGCCATGGAGATCGTGTACGACGACAAGACGCTCGAGCGCTACATGAACGAGGCCGTGGACATTGCGCCAGACCGGCCGGTGCTTATCGACAAGTTCCTCGACGATGCGATCGAGGTCGACGTGGACGCGATCGCCGACGGCGAGACGGTCGTGGTGGGCGGAGTGATGGAGCACATCGAGCAGGCCGGCGTTCACTCGGGCGACAGCGCGATGGTGCTTCCGCCGTACTCGCTGCCCAAGGAGACGGTGGACGAGATCAAGCGGCAGGCGCACGCACTCGCCATGGCCTGCAACGTCAAGGGCCTGATGAACGTGCAGTTCGCGGTCAAGGACAGCGCCGTGTACGTGATCGAGGTCAACCCGCGCGCGTCGCGCACCGTGCCATTCGTGAGCAAGTGCATCGGCATTTCGCTCGCGCGGCTGGCCGCGAAGGTCATGACCGGGGTGACGCTGAAGGAGCTGGGCTTCACGAAAGAGATCGACCCGCCCCATTTCGCGGTCAAGGAGTCGGTCTTCCCGTTCGACCGGTTCCCAGGCGTAGACGTGATTCTGGGCCCTGAGATGCGCTCGACAGGCGAGGTGATGGGCATTGACAGCGATTTCGCTCGCGCATTCGCCAAGAGCCAGCTCGCGGTCTCGCAGAAGCTGCCGCTCGAAGGCACAGTGCTCGTGAGTGCGCGGGATGCCGACAAGCCCTACATCATTGGCATGGCCGCGCGGCTGAAGAAGATGGGCTTCGCACTTGTCGCGACGGGCGGCACGCACCGCGCACTGGCGGCCGCGGGCTTGGAGGCGAAGCTCGTGCGCAAGTTCGCAGAAGGCCGGCCCAATCCCGTCGACATGATCAAGAACGGCGACATCGATCTGGCGATCATCACGCCCACCCATCGAGGGGCCGTCTGCGACGAGGGCAAGCTCCGCGCGGCGCTTGTCGCTCACCGGATCCCCTACAGCACGACCGTGCCCGGCGCCAAGGCGATGGCCGACGCAATCGAGGCGCTCAAATACAGGGGCTATGGCGTCAAGGCGCTGCAAGACTACCACAAGGACATGGCGTGACCCGTGTCGCCTAGTCATGCGCACGCCAGTGCGCCGCAGCGCAGAGGCGCACTGGCGTGCGCACTACAGGCCGCGCGCGTTTCCGGGGGGCTCACCGCACCACGCTCGACGAACCGGCGTTAGCGCGCGTGTGTTCACGCGGGGCTCTCCTCATGGCTTGGCGTGCGGAGGAAGCAGATCGTGAGGGCGCCAAGCGCCGCACCCGATGCCCAGAGCGCGAACGCAGCTCCCCAGCCAAAGTGCTCCACAAGCCAGCCCGATCCCAACCCAGTGACGGCCGCGCCGAGGTACCCGCTCGCGTCGATGATCCCAGTGGCCGTGCCTGCGGTTTGCTTGGTCGAGACCTCCATGGCCGCGGTGCTCACGATGTGCGCGTGGCCGCCGACCATGAGCCCGCCAGTGAGCATGACGAGGGGGACGCGCAGCAGGCTGGCCTCAGGGGGCAAGCACGCGAGCACCACGGTGAGCGCCGCGCCGCCCAGCAGAGCAAGGGCGATGGCGATCTGCCGCCGGCCTTGGAACACGTGGTCGCTCAGCCAGCCGAGCGAAATAGCGCCCGCGCCCGCGCCGAGCGGAAAGAAGCACGCCTTCAGGTTGCCGCCCAGGGGCGAACCGCTCATCTCCGTGAGGTAGTGGGGCAGCCAATTGACGAAGCCATACACGCCGATGGCCGCAGAGAAGCACGAAATCGCGGCCACCCAGAGCGGCACAGACTTGAGAGCCCACCCCCAGGCCGATCGCAGTGGCAGGCCCGACGCGTGGCGCGTCTGCGCTCCGCCGGGCGATTCCTCCAGCCGCAGGAGCGTGTGCACGCCCACGAGCAAGAGAATCAGCGCCGGGACTCGGAACGCCCAACGCCAGTGCAGCGTGACCAGCCACCCGGCCATGAGCCAGGCCGCGATGTTGCCCAAGTTGTAGGAGAGGCTAAACCCGCCGGCCGCGCGGCCGCGCTGCCGCGGCGCAAACCACTGCGAAAGCGTCTTGATGTACGACGACCAACCCATGCTCTGGAACACCCCGTTCATGCCCCAAAGCGCGCACATGGCCACGAAGCTCGCGGTCGTGCTGAAGACCAAATTCACGACCGCACTGCCCACGAGGCCGAGGGTGAGCATGCGCCGAGCGCCGAAGCGGTCGCACAGAGGGCCGTTCACGAGTTGGCCCGCGCCGTAGACCAAACTGAAGAGCGTGATCATCGCGCCGATCCGCTCCTTGCTCAGGCCCAGGTCGGTCTCGATGGCGGCTTGCGTGCCGGCCAGATTGAGGCGGCAAAGATAGTACCCGGCGTACGCGATCCATGCGGTCGCGAACGCGCGGCGTTGGCGCCGGCGAAAGTCGGCGGAGGTCGTGGAGGATTCGATAAGCGGGCCTCGATGAAAGAGGGGCTGCGATGGCGCGCTTTGCCAGCCGGCAAAGATTCGAGTTGCGAGGCGCAACGCGCACAGTATAATCCCAACTTTGCAGCACGCAAAGGCCGGGAAGGTATCCGCCCGCATGGCTTCTTGGAGCGCGGTCCCGCATGGGTGGGAACGCCGCTTCCGCTTTTCGCCGGCCAAGGCGTGTGCGGATGCAAAGCAGCGCTACGCGCTGCCAGCGAAAGCGCCGTCGAGCCGGCGCACTCCCATAACCGGCATGCGGCTGCCGCCGGCGGAGGATCTCATGGAACCGGAACGCGGAGACAAGCGCGTCAGGGTCACGCGCGGCGACATCGCCAATGCCGCGCGCAGCATCGGCATCTCACCCGGCGACGTGATGCTGTTCCACAGTTCGCTCAGCAGCATGGGCACAGTCGTGGGCGGGCCCAACGCGGTGATCGATGGGTTCCTCGACGCGGTTGGGCCGGCGGGCACGGTCGCGGCGCCCACGCTGTGCCCGTCGCACCCGGACAAAGGCAACTACGTGTTCGACACGTGGGACGCGGCGGCCACGCCATGCTACGTCGGAGCGATCCCTGAGACGTTGCGCCGGCGGCCGGACTCCGTGCGCAGCGACCACGCGACGCACTCGGTCGCGGCCATCGGCGCGCGGGCCGTTGAGTTGACTGGGAGCCATGGAGCGGGGGGGCTCAGGCAAGGGCCCTTTGGGCCCAAGGCATTCGCGGGGGAGAGCCCCTGGGCCCGGCTCGCGGAATGGGATGCGGCGTACTGCTTCATCGGCGTGACCTTCCGGGTCTGCACGATGGTGCACTACGTGGAGACGCTTCTCGTGCAGCGCGCGCTCGACCGCGCCGCTCCGGACCGCCGGGATGCGCTCGAAGATCGCGTGCAAGGCTGGCAAAAGCCGGGCGTGTGGCCAAGCGTGCCCGTGGCGCGGCGGGAAGACATCGAGGCGATCATGGCGGACAAGGGCCTGGTGCAATACGGCTTGGTGGGATCGGCCACGCTCCGATGCGTGCGTGCGAGAGCGTTGGTGGACGAATGGCTCGCCATCGTCGAGGCGGAGCCGGGCGCGTGGCTTCCGGACGAGTACATGACTTGGTTGGCTGAAGTGGAGGCAGCTTGAACGAGTTTGCGCTTGAATCTGGCCGCAAACACTGTATAATCTTTGGGCTTTGCACCTTACGACGAAGCGCGAGCGATCGGGCGCTCGGGGACGCAATGCGGAAGTCCCGCACGTGCGGGAATCGCACCGTGTCCCCAGGCCTTATCAGCGTGCGTTGTAGCCGAATCCGCCAGGATTCGGGCGATTGGCGAATTGCTTGGCAGCCCGCGCACATGCTGGCGCATGTGCGCGACGCGTCTTCACGAATCCAGACGGCCATGTTCGAATCCGTACGCGACAAACTCACCTCCGCGCTCAAGAAACTGCGCGGCGAAGCGCGCCTGACCGAGAGCAACATGAAGGGCGCTCTGCGGGAGGTGCGCCTGGCGCTGCTCGACGCAGACGTGAGCTACAAGGTCGTACGGCAATTCATCAAGGACGTGACCGACAAGGCCATTGGCGAGGATGTCATCAAGAGCGTCCAGCCTGGGCAGCAGGTCGTCAAGATCGTCCAAGACGAGATCGTGAACCTGATGGGCCCGGTGGACCACCGCATCCCGTTCGCCGACCCACCGCCTACGAAGATCATGCTTGCCGGCCTGCAAGGCAGCGGCAAGACCACGACCTGCGGGAAGCTGGCGAAGTTCATCGAGTCCAAGGGCCACACCTGCATGCTTGTGGCCGCGGATGTGCAGCGCCCAGCCGCGATCGAGCAGCTCAAGGTGATCGGTGAGCAGATTGGCGTGGCCGTGTACACGGAGAAGGCCGCTCCGCCGAAGATCTGCGCGAACGCGATCAAACGGGCGCCCAAGGAAGGCTGCGATGTCGTGATCATGGACACCGCGGGCCGCCTGCACATCGACAACGACATGATGCACGAGTTGCGCGAGATCGCGGTCAAGACCAAGCCCGATCAAGTCTTCCTCGTGTGCGATTCGATGACGGGCCAGGACGCGGTGAACAGCGCGGCCGAGTTCAACGCGCAACTCGAACTCGATGGCGTGATCTTGACCAAGCTGGACGGCGATGCTCGCGGCGGCGCGGCGCTGTCGGTCAAGGCGGTGACCGGCAAGCCGATCAAGTTCGTCGGCGTGGGCGAGAAGATGGACCAGCTCGAGGAGTTCCATCCCGAGCGCATGGCCTCGCGCATCCTCGGCATGGGCGACGTGGTGAGCCTCGTCGAAAAGGCCCAGGCCGCGGTGGACCAAGAGGATGCCCTCGCGCTCCAGCAAAAAATCCTCAAGAACAAACTCACCCTCGACGATTTCCTGAGCCAACTGCAAAGCGTGCGCAAGATGGGACCCCTTAAGGATCTGCTTGGCATGATCCCCGGGATGGGCGACGCTGGCGTGGGCGACATGGACGTCAACGAGGGGGAACTGAAACATATTGAAGCAATCATCCAGTCGATGACCACCGATGAGCGGCTGCATCCGGAGATCATCGACCAAAGCCGTCGCCTGCGCATTGCCCGAGGCTCTGGCAGCACCACGCACGACGTGGGCCAGTTGCTGAAGCAGTTCCGCCAGATGCGGAAAATGCTCAAGGGCTTCATGGGCGGCGACGCCGGCGGCATGATGGGCATGCGCGCGCCCGGCGCCGCCACCCGGGCCAAGCAGCGCAGCAAGCGCAAGCGGCGCAAACGCCGCGGGCGCTGAGGCGCGAAGCGTACACCCAGATTGGTTGACCTGAGACAAAAGGCGAGTCGTGAGCGGCACGGCCTGCGGGCCGGCGTCGTTCGGACCTGCGCGCGTCTCGGAGACCCTGAGCCTTGATTCATCCCTGTAACTTTACGACTGAACGACTGTTCCCATTGGAGTAGCAACACGTGGCAGTTCGCATCCGAATGAAGCGAATGGGCCGGCGCAACCGGCCGTATTACCGAATGGGCGTGTTCGACGCGCGTACGCCTCGCGATGGCAGCGCCATCGAGATGCTAGGCACGTACGACCCGCTGAACCCCAACTTGGACAAGCAAGTCACGGTCAAGGCTGACCGTGCGGTCTACTGGCTTCAGCAAGGCGCACAGCCAAGCGAGACCGTGGCCTCGATTCTCAAGAAGCTTCAGATCACGAAGGACGGCGCTCCTGACGAGCCGGTGAAGCTGTCCGACGTGGTGAAGGAGAAGCCTAAGGCTGAAGAGCCTGCGCCGGAGCCCAAGGCTGAAGAGCCCGCGCCGGACAAGGCGGAGGCAGAAGCTCCTGCCGAGCCGAAAGCTGAGGCGCCCGCCCAAGCCGAGGCGGACGAAGAGAAGCCGGCTGAGGAAGCCCCGGCCGAGGCTCCCGCGGAGCCCGCGGCCGAGGAAGCCGAAGCCAAGGAGTCCGAGTAGCCTCGAACGCCGGCGCCTTGCCTTGGAGACGGTCCCGTGCGCATCGACGTGCTGACGCTGTTCCCGGCCATGTTCGAGCCGGTGTTGCGCGACAGCATCCTCAAGATCGCGCAGGAGAAGGGCCTCGTCGATATCCACGTGCACAATATCCGTGACTACAGCACGGACAAGCACAGGAAGGTAGACGATCGGCCCTACGGCGGCGGCCCGGGCATGGTGATGAAGCCCGACGTGGTCATCGCCGCAGTTGAAGCCGTCGAGGCCATGGACACGCGCCAGGCCTTGCGCATTCTGCTGACGCCTCAAGGCGAGCGCTTCGAACAGGCCCACGCGAGGGCCTTTGCCAAGCGCGAGCGCTTGCTGCTCATCTGTGGCCGGTACGAAGGCTTCGACGAGCGCATCATCATCGGGCTGGAGCCGCTGGAGCTGTCGATCGGCGACTACGTGCTCACCGGCGGCGAGGCGCCGGCCATGGTCGTGGTCGAAGCGGTTACGCGGCTCGTGCCGGGTGTGCTCGGCCACCCGCAGTCGGCCATGCAGGACTCGTTTGAAGCGGGCCTGCTCGACTGCCCGCAATACACCCGGCCCCCGGAGTTCCGAGGCATGCGCGTGCCCGAAGTGCTGCTATCCGGAGACCATGCCAAGATCGAGGCCTGGCGCCGGGAACAAGCCAAACAGAAAACTGCCCGCGTTCGGGCTGATCTGCTCGATCGCGGCGAGACATAGCCGAAGCCACCAGGCTTCGGCAGTCGCCGCATGCGCCAGCATGCGGGCGAAGCGCCGAGCGGCTCACAAGCCCCCCGCATTTTGGCGAATGCGGCTACGACATACATCCGCACCCTGGTGGGTGCGGCTACCGATGAGGAGTTTCATCATGCAATCCGTTATCGAAGCGATAGAATCTCAGTACCTGAAGAAGGAAGTGCCCGAGTTCAATGTTGGCGATACCGTGGATGTCCACGTGATCATCACCGAAGGAGCGGGCAAGGATGAGCGCGAGCGCGTCCAAGTTTTTACCGGCACCGTGATCGGCCGCAAGGGCGGCGGCTTGCGCGAAACCTTCACCGTGCGCAAGATTGTTGCCGGCGAAGGCGTGGAGCGCGTGTTCCCCATGCACTCTCCCAAGGTCGCGAAGGTCGAGGTGAAACGCCGCGGCAAAGTGCGCCGAGCAAAGCTATACTACCTGCGCGACCGCGTGGGCCGCGGCACACGCGTGAAGCAGGCCGACTGGAAAAAGAAGAAGTCGTAAGGCCCTCCCCTCATGTGGCCTGGTGTCCGCAAGCTTGCCGCGCTGCTGGATTGGCTCGTGGTAGGCCGCGCGCCGGAGCGTCCGCCCAAGGACTCGACGTCGAAGGAGATGGGGCAGTACGGCGAAGACCTGGCGGTATACCACTTGCGAAAAATGGGCTACAAGATCTTGGCCCGCAATGTTGTCATCGGCCGCGGCGAGATCGACGTGCTGGCTCTTGATGCAGGAACCCTCTGCTTCGTCGAGGTCAAGGCGCGCACCCACGACTCCTACGGAGGCGGGGTGGCCGCGGTGACCCGGGCCAAGCGGCTCCTCGTGGCTCGGGCCGCGGGCGAGATCGTGCGGCGCCGCGGCTTGGCCAATCAAGACTGCCGTTTCGACGTGGTGGACGTATCCATGCCCGAGGGCTGTGAGCCTGAGGTGCAGGTGTTCAAAGGCGCATTTGCCGCGGATGGCCGATTGCTGTGACGCGACCCTCCCTTTGCCCTCACGGAGAACCCCGTTCATGAGTTCCTACGTTGTCACTGGCGGTGCGGGCTTCATCGGCTCGAATCTGGCGAGTACGCTCGTCGACGAGGGACACCAGGTCACTATTGTCGATAACTTTGCCACCGGCCGGCGGGAAAACATCGCGGACCTGCTGGACCGCGTGACGCTCGTCGAGGGGAGCATCTGCGACCTGCCGGTGCTCGCGGAAGCGTTCGACGGCGCGGATTTCGTGCTCCACCAAGCCGCACTGCCGTCCGTGCAGCGCTCCGTCGAGGCGCCACTCGATGCCAACGAGATCAACGTGACCGGCACGCTGAAGGTGCTGGAGACCGCCAAGAACACGGGGGTCAAACGCGTGGTGTTCGCGGCGTCCAGTTCGGCGTACGGCAACCAGCCGACGCTGCCGAAGGTGGAGACCATGCTGCCCGATCCGCTGTCGCCCTACGCGGCCTCGAAGCTCGCGGGGGAAAGCTACTGCAAGGTCTTCTACGAGTGCTATGGTCTCCAGACGGTCTGCCTTCGCTATTTCAACATCTTCGGCCCGCGGCAGGATCCCAACTCGCAGTATTCGGCCGTAGTGCCCATCTTCATCACCAAGCTCATGGCCGGGGAGCGGCCAACGATCTTTGGCGACGGCGAGCAGTCGCGCGATTTTACGTACGTGGCCAACGCGGTGCGCGCCAACATGCTGGCCTGCACCGCTCCGGATGCGCCGGGGAGCATCGTCAACGTCGGGTGCGACGCCCGCTTCTCGCTCAACGCGATGATCCAGAAACTCAACGAGATCATGGGCACGAACATCGAGCCTATCTACGCGGAGGAGCGGCCCGGCGACGTGAAGCACTCCCACGCGGCAGTCGATAAGGCGCGCGAGAAGCTGGGCTACGAGCCGATCGTGGACTTCGACGAGGGGCTGAGGCGGACCGTGGAGTGGTATCGGGCGAGGGCGTAGAGGCATTGGTCATTGGTCATTGGTCATTGGTCATTGGTCATTGGTCATTGGTCATTGGGCCATCTTGCCGGGTGTAGGATTGGCTGATGGGATGCTTGCATCATGAGCCACGTGCATGCAAGAATAGGCGGACGCCCAATGACTACTGACCTATGATGGCCTCCCCGCGCCATGCAGAACATCATCCAACTCCTCAACCACACCGTCGCGCAGTACCCCAACAAGGCCGCTATGATCTGCGAGGGCGAGGAATTGACGTACGCAGAGCTGGACGCGCTCGTGCGCCGCGTCAGTGCGAACATGCGCGAGCAATGGGGCATCGGGCCTGGCGACCGCGTGGCCATGCTCATGCCCAACTGCGCCGAGACGGTCGTCGCCTACCTCAGCGTCATCCGCACCGGGGCAACCGCGCTGCCTGTGAATATCCGGCTCAAGCCGCCGGAGATCCAGTTCATTCTCAACGACGCCGGCGCGTGCGCGCTGGTCGTGCATCATAAGACTTGGGCCGCGGCCACGGAGGTGCTTCCTAAGTTGTCCTGCGTCAAGCACGTGCTGTCGGTTGGGTTCGACGACCCCTCAGCCATTCCGATCGGGCGTTTCGTCTCGACGCCGGCGCCTGAGTTCGACGCGCCGCGCATGCAGGCTGAGGACGTGGCCGCGATCATCTACACCTCTGGCACCACGGGCCTGCCCAAGGGCGCGATGTTGATGCACAAGAACCTGATCTTCAATGCGCGGAGCACCGTCCGCGCATTCGGCTTCGCGCACCACGAACGCCACCTCGTGGTCGTGCCGTTGTTTCACGTGACTGGGCTCAACACGATCCTCATCACGTCGCTCATGATCGGCAGTACGATCGTCGTATCCGACAAGACCGGCCCCCGGGACATCATCGCGGCCATTGAGCGTTACCGCACGAACACCTTCTTTGGCGTGCCCACGACGTACGTGCTCTTTCTCGCGGCGCAAGGCGTCGCGGCTGCGGACCTATCGAGCGCGCGCCTCTTCGTCTACTCCGGCGCGCCCATGCCGCCGGAGACGATCCTGCGCTTGCGGGATCTGTTCCCAACCGTGGATTTGGTCAACCTGTACGGCTTGACTGAGACCACCTCCGTGACCACCGTGTTGCCGGCCGAGGACGCGCTCCGCAGGATCGAGTCCGTGGGCAAAGCCGTGCCCCACCTGCAACTCAAGGTGCTCGACCCCAACGAGAAGGAGGTGCGGCCAGGCGAGATCGGCGAGTTGTGCGTGAAGGGCGACAGCGTGTTCAAGGGCTACTACAATCGGCCCGAGGCGACCGCGGCAGCATTTGTCGGGGGGTGGTTCCGCACCGGAGACAATGCGCTCATCGACGCCGAGGGCTATGTGTTCCTCAAGGGCCGCAAGAAGGAGCTGATCATCGTCGCGGGGGAGAACGTGTATCCGGTGGAGGTCGAGAACGCCATCTGCTCGCTGCCGGAAGTCCTCGAAGCCGCGGCCATTGGCGTGGCCCATCCGGTCATGGGCCAAGTGGTCAAAGCGGTGGTCGTGCTGGAGAAGGGGGCGGCGCTCACGGAGGCGGACATCAAGCGCCACTGCACGGAGCGCCTGGCGACGTTCAAGGTCCCCCAGTCCGTCGAGTTTATGGACCACCTCCCGCGCAATCCGTCGGGGAAAGTGGTGAAGCGTCTGCTGGGGTAGCGCATCGTCGCGGACGCGAAGTCCGGCAGGGTACAGTTTCGTCGTAGACGTCTCGATCCTTCTTCCAGGTGGGTGGGACTCGGAATCTCGGGCAGGAGGAAGCAGCGGCGGAGCCGTGGCTTGCCGACGATCGGACTTCCGTGGAGTCGGGAGGAGCTTGGAATGGAGGCTTGCGGAAACCATGAGCGCGCCCGAGGCCACGCTCACGCTTGACGCTCCATGTGCGGGGGCCTATAATGCCCGCGCTCCACGTGGCACATTCGCCACGCGACGATTCGCATGATTCTCGCTGCGGGAAAGGGCGATTGGATCAGCCGGCAAATCCTGGCCATGGGCTGCTGCGGCGCATGCGCGTGACGGGGTGGACGCCCTGCGCGCCATCTGGCCGGTGTGGCCGTCGTGACAGCCGAACGCGGGGGGCTCTGTAGATGGCCAAGGCGTCTGTGCCGCACATCCCTCCGGAGCGCCGCCCTCGCCACGTCGCCATCATCATGGATGGCAACGGCCGCTGGGCGCGGGAGCGTGGCCTGCCCCGACGCAGAGGCCATGAGGAGGGAGCCAAGTCGGTGCGCGTGGTGTTGGAGGCGTGTCAAGAACTCGACATCGAGCAGTTGACCCTCTACGCATTCTCCAGCGAGAACTGGAAGCGCCCGGAGGCCGAAATCCAGTATCTCATGAGCCTCTTGGTGCGCTACCTCCGGGGGGAGAGGAAGCGACTCATGAAGAACGGCGTGAGGCTTCGCGTGATCGGCCGCCGAGAGGGGTTGTCACAGCAGGTGCTCGACGAGATCGACAAGGTGACCGAGTTGACCGCAGACAATACACGCGGCACGCTTTGCCTGGCGATCAACTACGGCGCGAGGCAAGAGATTGCGGACGCCGCACGGGCGCTCGCAAAGGACGCCGCGGCCGGGCGACTCGCGCCGGATGAGATTGACGAGAAGGTGTTTGGGCAATATCTGTACACGGCAGACATGCCCGAACCCGATCTTCTGATCCGAACCGCAAACGAGATGCGTGTGAGCAACTTCCTGCTCTGGCAGATCTCGTACGCGGAGCTATACGTGACGCCCGTGTATTGGCCGGATTTCCGCAAACCGCAGTTGGTTGAGGCTGTGGCCGAGTTCGCGTCCCGGGAGCGCCGCTTTGGCGGCCTGGGCGACGCGGCCATGGCCAGCGTGGAAGGAGGCCAAGATTAGAATCCGAGTCTACATCGGGGCGGCGATCCTTGCATTGGTGATGGCGGTGTTCGCTGTGGATCGTGTGCTCGAGACGAACTACGCCTTCTTGGTGCTGGTCGAGGCGTTCATGTGCCTCGCGCTGGCTGAGTTTTTCAAACTCATCGGCAAGAAGGGCGGCCAGCCGCTGCGCAAGACGACCCTTGTCATGGCCCTGCTGTTTGTGGCTGTTCGCTGGCTGCACCTGCGCGGCGATCTCAGCCAATCTTATGACATGCCGGCGGTGATCGTGGTTGTGTTTGCGCTGTTCCTCGTGCAGGGGATTGCGAACAAGACGACCAACGCGGTGCAGAACGTCTCGGGGGCCATCTTCGCCTTCATGTACGTTGCGTTCCTCGGCAGCTACATGCTCGACCTGCGGTTTCTCTCGCCCGGCGCGAGCGACGCGGGGGCGCAGGTGGTGTTGGCGTTCATCCTCATCGCGAAATCTGTGGATTCGGGCGCGTACTTCGTCGGCCGGAAGCTGGGCCGCACGAAGATGAGCCCGGTGGTGAGCCCCAAGAAGACGTATGAGGGGCTTGCGGGGGGCCTGCTGTGCGGCGTGGGGGCCGGCATGATCATCTACTATGGCTTCGGGTGGCGCATCGCGCCCCCAGGGTGGCTCGCGGTTGTGTGCTTGGCGATTGGCATCAGCGGCCAGCTTGGCGACCTTGCCGAATCGATGATCAAGCGCGACACTGGGTCCAAGGATTCGAGCGTTATTCCTGGACTTGGGGGCATCTTGGACATCGTGGATTGCTTGCTCGTGTCCGCACCGGTGACCTACTATTTGCTGCTCCTCGGGCCGAAACCGTAGCCCAAGAGAAGATGATATGCAGCGCGTGATCGCCATCAGCAGCCCGTCGGAAGCGCGGACACTCTTCGGCGCGCAAGACCGCCATTTGCGGCGCATTCGCGATGCCTTCGGCGTGAAGATCGTGGCGCGTGAGACCTACCTTCGCGTGGAGGGGGATGACTCGGCGGTTGGCTTGGCGACACAGGCTCTGCAACGGCTTGCGGCCGCCGCGCGGCGCGGCCACCGCCCGTCGGAAGACGACGTGGAGGAGGCCATTGTCATGGCCGGAGCGCCGGCCAATGGCGAGCGGGCCGGCGTCGATGTCATGCGAGGCCGCCGGGTAGACGCGAAGACTCCCGGGCAGCAGGGCTACATCGAAGCGATCAAACGGCACGATCTCGTCTTCTGCGTGGGCCCTGCTGGGACCGGCAAGACCTACCTCGCGGTCGCCATGGCGGTCGCGGCGCTGAAGAAGGAGATCGTGCAGCGCATCTTGCTTGCCCGGCCGGCAGTGGAAGCCGGCGAGAAGCTGGGCTTCCTGCCCGGCGACATCGAGGCCAAGGTCAACCCCTACCTGCGGCCGCTCTACGACGCACTGCGCGAGATGATGGCCCCGAGCTTGGTGGCGAAATACATCAGCACCGACCTCATCGAGATCGTGCCCTTGGCCTATATGCGAGGGCGCACGCTCGACGATGCGTTCATCATCCTCGACGAGGCGCAGAATTGCACGGTGAAACAGATGCAAACGTTCTTGACGCGGCTGGGGCAGCGGTCAAGAATAGTGGTGACGGGCGACGTGACCCAGATTGACCTGGATCGAGAAGAGGACTCAGGCCTGGTGGACGTGCAGCGGACGCTCGCGTCGGTGCCAGGCATTGCATTCGTGTATCTTGGCCAGGAGGACATCGTGCGGCACCCCCTCGTGCAAAACATCGTCAATGCATACGGCGTGCGCCGCGAGCGCGAGCGGGCTGCGCAGGACGAAGAGCCCGGCGAAGGCAGAGCCGTGCCAGACGCGGCAGAGCATGGCGAGGAGACGTGAGCCCATCCGGCAACATAAAGACGGCGTCCGGCCGGCTAGGCGGGCGCCGAGGCCGGCCGCGCCAAGGCAAGCGCGATAGCCGCGAAGTGGCCGCACTCGCCGCCCGGCGGGCGGTGAGTGCCGAGCACCGCACCATTCGCGCGGTTATCGTTGTGCTGACCTTCCTCGCCATCGTCGCGCTGCTCGTGTTCAGTCTGCCCGCATTGAACCTAGAGGTTGGCGAGCGCGTACGCCGGGACTACGTGGCCCGGGTCGGCTTCGACGTGCTCGACACGGAAACCGCCAACTACGAACGGGAGGCCGCTCGCCGGAGCCAGCCCACGTGCTACAGCGTCGATCAGCAAGCGCTGCGGGAGCTTCGGGAGCAGACGCTTGCGCTCTTCCGGCGCGTTCGATTGCCAGGGGATATCGACGCCATCGTGAGCGCCATGGCGTCTGAGCGCGGCATCAACCTCCTGGAGCCCAAGCAGTTTCGCCGGGAGCTGGCCCAAATGGGATCGGGACTCGCCGGGCTGGTCGAGCAGTTCTTCGCGCGGGCGGCCCGGAACGGGATTCTGGGGGCGGAGAAGTTCAAGGACGAGATTTCACAGGGCCATGAGGAGATCGCGATCATTCAAGGCGAGGACGCTCTGCCCGTGCGCACGAAGCTCTCGGATGTGCTCACGTTGGGCGACGGGGGGGAATCCCTGGAAAGGCACGTGGAGCAAGTGTTCGCGAAGCAATCGGACATCTTCCGATCCAACGCGCGCAGCATTATCGCCCGGTGCATCGAGACCTCCGATCCGGTGTTGCGCTACGATGCGGAGGCCACAGACCGCCTCCGAGAGGAAGCGGCCGCGAAGATCGTGGCGCGCACCAAGCACATCGAGGCAGGCGAAGTCATCCTGCGGCGAGGCCAGACGGTCCGGAACCATCATCTTTACGAGTTGCGCGCGGAGCGCCAGGCATACTGGCGCGCGGCGTTGTGGTCGAAGGCACAGCTCCAAGTGCTCGCTGGCACGGCCCTCCCGCTGGCCTTGGTCTTCCTGGGGTTTGCGACGTACGTGAGCCGATTCCAGAGCATGCTGGTTCGGTCGAACAGCAAACTGCTGATGCTTTGCTTGCTATGCACGGGCGTGCTGGCGATTGGCCATCTACTGGTGCGGTGGGGCGGGCCGGTGCTGCTCACGCCCGTCGCGCTCGCGTCCATAATTGTCGCCCTGTGCCACGGCGAGCGGTTCGCCGTGCTGGTGAGCATCTTCCTGGGCGTGGCGCTCGCCATTGTGCAAGGCGGGGGCGCGGCGCCAGCCATCGCGCTCGGGCTCGGTGGCGCCGCGGCCGCGTTGTGCAGCGTGAGGATCGATCGCAGGGCCACGATGATCAAGATTGGGCTTGTCACAGGGGCCGTGCAGTTTGTCTCTGTGTGGGCTGTGCAATTGGCGCAGATGGGGTTCCCCGGGGAGGTGACCGCGCTTTGGCTCCGCGGGGTCGGCATCGAGTCCGGCTGGGCGCTGTTCAATGGCGTCGCGGTGGGCCTGCTCGCATCGAGTGTGTTGCCCGTGATCGAGTACCTATTCGACATTACGACCGACATCACGTTGCTGGAGCTGTCGGACCTGAACCAACCCGCGCTGCGGGAGTTGATGTTGGCCGCGCCAGGCACGTATCACCATAGCCTCATGGTGGGCATGCTCTCTGAAGACGCCGCGAAGGCGGTGGGGGCGAATCCTCTGCTCGCGCGAGTCGGCTCGTACTACCACGACATCGGGAAGATGAGCAAGCCGGAGTATTTTGTCGAAAACGTGGCGTCCGGCGTGAGCCAGCATACAGACCTGGCCCCTACCATGAGCGCCCTGGTCATCACGGCCCACACGAAGGACGGATGCGAACTGGCCGACGAGTATCGCCTGCCGGCGCGGATTCGCGATATCGTCGCCCAGCACCACGGCACCACGCGGGTGGAATACTTCTACCGCGAGGCGCTGAAGGAGAGCGGCGAGGAGAACGTGGAGGAAGACGCGTTCCGCTACCGCGGCCCCAAGCCGCAGAGCAAGGAGGCCGCGATCGTGATGCTCGCCGATTCCGTGGAGTCGGCATCGCGAGTCTTGTCGGAGCCCAACCCGAGCCGGCTCGAAGGGCTGATCGACGAGATCATCGACCGGAAGCTGCGTGATGGGCAGTTGGACGAGTGCCAGATGACGTTTCGGGAGCTGAAGCAAGTTCGTGACAGCCTTGCCCGAAGCCTCATCGGCACGTTCCACAGCCGGATCAAGTATCCCGAACCGGAGAAGCCTGAAGGCTCATGAGTGTCGCCATCGCCAACGAACAGCGGCGCCTGCGAGTGCCCCGCAAGAAGATCCACGAGATCGTGGAAGCCGTGCTTGCAGACCGCGGCAAAGCTGGCCTCGACGTGAGTGTGGCGGTCGTGGACAACCGCGCGATTCGCAAGCTGAACCGGCAGTACCTCGGGCGTGACGACGTGACCGACGTGATTGCGTTTGGCGGCGAGGACGAGTGGGGCCATGGCCTGCTCGGCGATATTGCCGTGTCTGCGGAAAAGGCGCGCCAAGAGGCCGAGCGTCGCGGAGGCTCGGCGCAAGCGGAATTGCTGCTGTACGTCGTGCATGGCCTGCTGCACTTGTTGGGCATGGACGATGCCACGCCTGCGCAGGCCGAGCGCATGCATCAAGAAGCCCTTTCGATTCTGGCCCGCCACCGGGTGCGCTTGCCGGAGTAGGCAAGCGCTCTGTTGGGCGTGGCTGAGGAATTGCGAGTTTTGCAACTAAAATGATCTGCCGTTGCCATAGAACGCGACGGCCGTGGCCGATAGAGGGATCCAGACTGCGCCGGCTGGATCGAGCCGATAGGCTCCCATGGAATGCCGCCCCGGCCGCCAGTTGGAGATGCCGTTTTGGAACCCGGCTCATGGCTAGTCAATAGCCTGCTGTTTGTGATTGCTTTTGTGTTCGCGATGATCGAGACCGCTCTCTATGAGTTCGCGGAGACGAAGCTTGAAGAGATGGTTGGCGACCGGGATAGGCGCGCCCGGTTCAGGCACTACCTTGAACGCGCGTCGGTGATGCGTTTTGCAGCCGCCTTGCTGGGGGGCGCGGCGTGTGTGACGCTCGGCATCATGATCGCCATGGCCATGTCTGGCGCCGCGGCGAGCGGACGCGGGCTGAGCGCGTCCGGGCTCGTCGTCGCGATTGGCGTGGCCTTCTTGTTGGGCCGCATGCTCCCCCGGGCCTGGGGCCGGCGTATCCCTGAACACATTGTGCAAGCCACGCTGCCGTTCATGTACGCGGTGTCGTGGGTGTTCCTGCCCCTGGCCACCGCGGCCAGCGCTTGCTACAGGCGGTTCGTCTGCAATGGGGGCGAGGGACTTCGAGTCGACCGCTCCGACATCGAGCACGAGGTCATGTCCGCGGTATCGGAAGGCGAGAAGGAGGGCGTGATCGGCAGCCATGCCAAGGAGATGATTGAGGGCATCTTCCATCTCCGAGACGCGGACGCGGCCGAGATCATGACGCCGCGGACTGAAATGGTCGCCATCGATGTGTCCACGCCCGTCGAGGAGGCGCGGAAGCTCGCGGTGCAAGATGGCTACTCTCGGCTCCCGGTGTATGAAGGCAGCATCGACAACTGTATCGGCGTGGTGTACGTGAAGGACTTGCTCAAGCACCTGTCGAGCGACGGTTGGGACGGCGTGGCCATTCAAGACGTCATGCGCACCCCCGTGTACGTGCCGGAAACGAAGAGCATCTTCGACATGCTGCGAGAGATGCGCCGCGAGCGAGTCCATATCGCCATCGTCTTGGATGAATACGGTGGCGTTGCCGGACTTGTCACCGTCGAGGACATCATCGAGGAAATCGTTGGCGAGATCGAGGACGAATATGACCCTGACTACGAGGAGCGAATAGAGCGCATTGATGCTGATACGGTTGAGGTGGACGCCCGCGTGCACATCGATGAGCTGAACGATGCGCTTGAAATCAACTTGCCAGAGGAGGACGATTTTGATACGGTAGGGGGCTTCGTATTTGCCAGCATGGGCCGTGTGCCAAAGGCTGGCGAGAGCTTTACGCAAGACGGTGTCGAGTTCACTGTCTTGCAGGCCGATTCGCGCCGCGTCCATCGCGTCAAGGTTGGAGTGCTGAAGGAAGAGGCCGACTGAGCGCGTGCCGCTTGGTATAGGCGATGCCGTACTGCAAGACCCAAGGCATTGTGCTTCGGAAGGTCGACTTCAGCGAGACGAGCCTGATCCTTACGTTCATGACGCGCGACTACGGCAAGGTCTCGGCTTTGGTCAAAGGCGCAAAACGCTCCGGCAAGAAGGCCGTCGGCGCGCTCGACATGCTCTGCCTCGCGGACATCGTCTTTCTGCAAAAGCCGTCCGACCTGCACACGCTGACCGAGTATGAGGTCACGGACTACTTCGCTGGCCTGTATCGCGGACTCAAGCGCGTCTACGCCGCGGACTACGCCATCGAACTTGTGCGGGATTCCGTTGAGCAAGAGGCTTGCCCAGATGTGTTTGACCTGCTTGCGGCGATGCTGCGGCGACTGGCCACGGCCTCGGACCTCGCGCCGCTCATCTTTGCATACGAACTCAAGCTGCTCAGCGCGCTGGGCTTCCAGCCGGAGCTGGACGTGTGCACGAGTTGTGGCCGGGCGTTGACCGCGAGCGTGTTCTTCCGCGCCGCGGTGGGCGGATCGGTGTGCCAGCGCTGCCGCAGCGACGATTGCCTCTCGCTGTCGCCCGGCGCGCTGGCGACCATGCGCACGCTGGCCAGGGCCGACTTGGACCGCGTCGGCCGGCTGCGGATTGCGCCAGCCGCGCATGCTGAGATTCGACGGGCAATTCGCCGCCATATCGAGCACACGCTCAACAGGCGGCCGCGCATGTGGCGTTATCTGGAGGTATGAGCCAAGCTCGCCGATGGTGCGCCGGACACAAAGGATATCTCGCATGAGCCGACAGACCGTGACGGTGTTTGTCGTGGCGTGCCTGCTGGGCGGGTGGCCTGCCTATGGCGATTGGGTCTGGAAGCCGCAGACGGGCTGGCTGGACCCGAACAAGACGCCACGGGATACCACTCCTTTGCGCTACAAGCACGCGCTCGCATTGGTCGCCCAGGGCGAAGGCAAGAGCGCTGTGGCCCAACTCGAGGCGTTGATCAAGGAGAACCCCGACGCACCGTGGCTCGAGGAAGCGCGCTTCAACATCGCCGAGGCCTACTTCCAGGCCACCTACTACCGAAAGGCCGCGAAGGCGTTTGAAAGCTACCTGAAGGAGTATCCCTCCGGACGCCGGGCAGACGACGCACTGAAGCGCATGCTCAACATCGGCGTGACCCTGTCCGAGAAGCAGGGCAGCCTCACCGCCGCGACGGACGTGCTCCAGAAGATCATCGAACGGGGCGCGGGGACCGGCTTGGCCGACGACGCGAGTTCCGCAATCGGCGATGCCTACTACCGGGCGGGGCACTACGACGAAGCTGTTATGGCGTACCAAGACTTGCAGTCCCAGTTCCCCGCCAGCGAGTGGGTGCCGGCTGTGCCGTACAAGATCGGCCGTTGCTACCTGGACTCTGGCGAGAGTGTGGACATCAATCCTGAGGCCTACGCCAAGGCGCGCAGTAGCTTCGAGGAGTATATCCGGAAGTACCCCAATGGCGTGCACGTGGCGGAAGCAAAGGAACGCATCAAGACTGCGCAAGCGCTCCAAGCGCGGTCGGAGTACCGGCTGGCGGCTTTCTACGTGCGCACCCGAAAGCCCAAGTCCGCAGCGATCTATCTCAAGTCCGTTGTGAAGCAGTTCCCTGGCACACAGTACGCCGATCAAGCCAGAGCGTTGCTCGAACGCTTGAGACGTTTGGATGCAATCCCATGAACCTCTCACGCTGCAAATGGCTGATCGTGTTGGCCGCTCTCGCCGGGTGCGGCTACAGCGCCAAGCCCATGACCCCGCGCAACGTGCGCACCGTGTACGTGCCTATCTTCGACAACCGCACCTTCAGGCGGGGAATCGAGTTCCAGTTGACCCAGGCCGTCAAGACCGAGTTGCTCCACAAAGCTGACCTGCGCCTATCCAGCAGCGAAACCGCGGACACGGAACTGGTCGGCGAGATTGTGGACGTGCGCGAGAGCGTGCTGCTGGAGGACTTGAACGACGACGTGGTGGAGACGGGCGTGACCGTTACGGTGGATCTCGTCTGGAGGGATCTGCGAACCAACCGCGTCATCCTCGATCGCAAGAATCTCAGCGACACCGCAGAGTTTATCGTCACCCGAGGAGAGAGCGTCGGCACCGCAACCGAAGAGGCGTTTCGGGACATGGCCGAGCGCATCGTCGACCTTCTCGTCGAGAAATGGTAGCCTCACTAGGGGCAAACAATGGACACTGTGGCGGTTGAGAAGAGCCGCCTCGCTGATGGATAAAGGTAACCGCTCTGATGACGAACGACGAACGGCCTGATTCTCCGGTCGAACCCCGGGAACCCAGAAACAAGGAGCCAGGCGGGCCCAAGATGGGGCGCGGGCTGCTGATCTGGGTCGTCCTGATGGTGGGCGTCGTGCTGATGATCTCCCTATCGTCGTACGACCGCACTTCGCAGATGTCGCTCAAGCAGTTCAACCAGGAACTCAATGCCGACGGTGTGCTCCGAGCCCGGGTGCAGGATGGGTGGATCATGGGCGACCTCAAGGCCGGCGGGAGGGCGAAAAAATTCAAGGTCTATGTGGGCGAACGCTACCTCGACTTCCGCAAGGTTGATGAACTGAGCAAGAAGATCGATAGCTTCGAAGTCCAGCCGCAGAGCCTCATGCGCAACATCCTCTTGCCCATGATCCCCTGGGTGTTGATGTTTGCACTGCTCTGGTACTTCCTCTTCAGGCAGATGCGCGCCCCCGGCGGATCCGGCGGCATCCTCTCCTTCGGCAAGAGCCAAGCGAAGATGGTGACCCGGCGGACCGGCGTCACCTTCGACGACGTGGCGGGCGTCGAGGAGGCCAAGGAGGAGGTCGAAGAACTTGTCCAGTTCCTCAGGAACCCGGAGCAGTTCGAACACTTGGGCGGCCGGGCGCCGAGAGGCGTGATGCTCATCGGCCCACCCGGCACCGGCAAGACGCTTCTCGCGAAGGCCATCGCGGGCGAGGCGGGCGTGCCGTTCGTGAGTATCAGCGGCTCGGACTTTGTGGAGATGTTTGTGGGCGTTGGCGCGTCGCGTGTGCGCGATCTGTTCCGCCAAGCCAAAGAGGACGCGCCCTGCATTGTGTTCCTCGATGAGATCGACGCCGTAGGCCGGCGCAGGGGCGCAGGGCTCGGCGGAGGCCACGACGAACGCGAGCAGACGCTCAACGCAATCCTGGTGGAGATGGACGGCTTCGAGCGCGACACCGGGGTCATCGTGCTGGCCGCGACGAACCGGCCGGACGTGCTCGACCCGGCGCTGCTCCGGCCAGGCCGTTTCGACCGCGAGGTCGTGGTCGACTTGCCAGACATCAAGGGCCGGCTGGCCATCCTCAAGGTCCACGCGCGCAAGATCAAAGTCAGTTCCGACATGGACTTCGAGATCATGGCGCGGGGCACGCCCATGTTCTCCGGCGCAGACCTCGAAGCCGTGCTGAACGAGGCCGCGATCCAAGCGACGATCAAGAAGAAGGAAGCCGTCGACATGGAGGATTTCGAGGAGGCGCGGGACAAGATCCTCTGGGGCAAGCAGAAGCGCAGCCGCGTCATGACCGAGGAGGACCGGCGCACGACCGCGCTCCATGAGAGTGGGCACGCGGTGGTGGCGTACCTTGATCCCTCTACGGAACCGATCCACAAAGTCACGATTATCCCCAGAGGCATGTTCCTCGGCGCGACGATGCTGCTGCCAGAGCGTGACAAGTACGACGTGAAGCGCAAGGAGGCCTTGGGGCAGATCAGAACCTACATGGGCGGGCGCATCGCGGAGGAGCTTTTCTGCGACGACATCGGCACGGGCGCGAAGAGCGACCTGGAGGAATGCACCAAGATCGCCCGGAAGATGGTCTGCAATTGGGGCATGAGCGACCTCGGCTTCATCAGTTACAGCGACAGCGAGGAGCACATCTTCCTCGGCCGAGAACTCGCAAGGCAGCGGTCGCACAGCGAGGCCATGGCGATTAAGATTGATGACGAGGTGAAGCGGATCATCGACTCCTGCTACGCGCAGGCCAAGAAGATGCTCGAAGAGCACCGGGATCTGGCGATGGCCGTGTCGGAGGCTTTGCTTCGCTATGAGTCCCTCGACGCCTCGGAGGTCGATCGGCTCATGAACGGCGAGACCGTGGACTCGCTAAGGCCTCAAAACGGTATAGCGGAGCCGGAGGCCCAGGAGGATTCCCAGGACAGCCCGGAGGCGGAGGAGGATGAGCCTCATCGAGACGCCGACGAAGCATAACGTGCGAGTTGTCGACTTCCACGCTTGTGGCGAGTGGGGCGTCGAACGGCAGAGGTTGCCGATTGATCGCGACGTCGCTGGGCCCGAGGCTGTGGTGACGGCCAAGATCGAGAGCGTCGCGCCGGACGATGCGGTTGCGCTCAGCCGGGCCGTGGCGGAGAGGGGGGGCATGCTCTGGCGTTCAGACGATCGCTCATGCGAGGCCGGGGTTGTTCTCAGATTGGCCGCGTCGGCCATTGCCGAATTGGCCGATCCCCGAGGCCCGGTCGCCGCGCTCAAGGCGGCGGTGGAGGGCTACGAGCAACGCAGCTTCCGTGTGAAGCTGGCCAAACGCGATCTGGAATTGGGGCCGCGCGTGGCGGTCATGGGCATTCTCAACGTCACACCGGATTCCTTCAGCGACGGCGGCCTCTTTTTCGACGAGTCGCAGGCCATTGACCGCGCGCTTGAGATGTGCGATGAAGGTGCGGACATCATCGACGTGGGCGGCGAGTCCACGCGGCCCGGCGCCGGCGCGGTGAGCGCAGAAGATGAAGTGCGCCGCGTGGCCCCGATCATCCAAGCCGTGGCGGAGCAAGTGGAGCAGCCGGTTTCCATCGACACCTCCAAGGCCCTCGTTGCCCGGGAAGCGCTCGCGGCGGGGGCTCAAATGCTCAACGATGTGACCGGCCTGCGGGGCGACCCGGCGATGCCCGGCGTGGCCGCGGAGTCCGGCGCACCCGTGTGTGTCATGCACATGCTCGGCACGCCTCGGACCATGCAGCGGAAGCCGCACTATGGCGACGTGATGTCCGAGATCGCAAAATCGCTGCGGGAGAGCATGGCCATCGCGCATCGTGCGGGCGTGGCCGCGGGCCAGGTGCTTGTGGACCCGGGTATTGGCTTTGGCAAGACAGTGGAGCATAATCTGGAGATCATGCGCCGCTTGCACGAGTTTCGCAGTCTGGGTGCGCCGGTCTTGATCGGGACGTCGCGCAAGTCGTTCATTGGGAAGGCGCTTGGGAAAGAAAAACCAGAGGATCGCGTGTGGGGCACCGCTGCGACCGTGGCATGGGCCGTGGCTCAAGGGGCCGCGGTTGTGCGCGTCCACGATGTGGCCGCCGCGGTGGACGTGGTGCGCATGACAGAAGCCATGGCGAGGAGGTAGGGGCATGTTGGATCCACTGAAACACTATATCGAGGCCGCGGGATGGCAGCGAGTGGTGCTCGAAATCTTCCTCATCTATGTGATCCTCTTGCTCGCCTATCGGCTCGTGCAGGGCACCCGCGGCGCAGGCGTGTTGCGCGGGTTGGTGTTCTTGCTCGTGGGCGCTTTCGTATCCATGCTGTTCGTTGTGAAGCACTTCCAGCTCTACGCGATCGAGTGGCTCATGACCGGCTTCCTGCCGATCTTCATCGTGCCGATCGTGGTCGTGTTGCAGCCGGAGTTGCGCCGCGCGCTGGTGCGGCTTGGCCAGAACCCCTTCGTGCGGATCTTCCTTCGCGGCGAGTCCACCGTCGCGGACGAACTCGTGCGGAGTGTCACGCAACTCTCCCGCAAGCGCATCGGAGCCCTGATCGCCATCGAGCGCGACATCCTCCTGGGAGGGTTCATCGAGGGCGGCGTGCCGCTCGACGCGCAACTCACCGCGGAGCTGCTGTGCACGATCTTTTACCCGGGCACGATGCTCCACGACGGAGCCATCGTCGTGCGCAACCAGCGCATCGCCGCGGCCGGGTGCCTGTTCCCGCTCAGCGAGAGCCCCGGCGTGAGCGCGGAGCTGGGCACGCGGCACCGCGCAGCGCTCGGCTTGACCGAAGAGACGGACGCCGTAGCGATTGTCGTGTCCGAAGAGACGGGCACGATCTCCATGGCCGTGCGCGGCCAGATGACGCGCAACCTCGACGCAGACAGCATGCGCCGGCTGCTGGATGAATTCGCGGTCGACGAAGTGACGAAGTCCACTCGCCGTCGGCGCTGACGACACGTCTCCACTGAACCTTGAACATGCGCAAGTTCCTATCCAGACTGGCGACCCACCTGATGCTGCTCGTGTTGGCGGCGGCGCTGTGGTGGTACGCCACGGACAAGCGCACCGCGCACGTCAGCGGGTTGCGAGTGCCCATTCGCGTCACTATCGGTGATGGCCTCATCCTTGTGCGCCAAACTCCCGCGTTTGCTCGGTTGTCCATCCGTGGGCCCAGGGGCGTTGTCGAGCGCGCGCTCACTGCCACCAGACGCGGGGAAGCGGAGGCGGTTGTTGACTTGACCACGGACGTGGGCGAAGTGGAAGGTGAAAAGGCCTTCCGGGTCGCGCTAGGGCCCGAAAGCATCGACGGTATGCCGGCTGGAACACAGATTTTTGAGATCCAGCCCGACCACGTGGAAGTGACGCTCGTGCGTCGCGTGATGAAGCGGCTTAAAGTGGCGCCGAAGATTACGGGGGAGCCGGCCCCAGGATTCCAGATCGTGGGCCACGCGTACGTGCAACCCCGCCGGGTGGCCGTCTGGGGCCCCAAGACCCTTCTCGACTCCAAGGAGAGCATCGCCACGGAGCCTATTGACGTGAGCGGCATCACCGAGGAGGCCAATCGCACC
>JAJRTI010000343.1 GCA_024278415.1 Planctomycetota bacterium
CCGTTGGCAGGGGCCAGGCATGATCGCGGGGTGACCGCCGGCGCGCCGTCTCCCGGAACGGCCTCGACCTGTGCCGGCGCGTCGAGGCAGTGTGAAAGCCAATCTGTTGGGGGCAGTCAGGTTGCTCGCCGCGGGCGGGGCATAGCCCACGAGAGCTGCCATCCGCGACCTCCCGCCCTGTTGGCCCCGAAACATCCGCGAGCATCCACAACAGTTTGATAGGTCGCTCTCATCCTCACCAGGCCCCGTCACTGCCGTTCGCCAGCACGCAACGCTTGCGGGGCGTGCCACTCAAGCACCCGGTCATGAACTCACGCTGTCGATGTAGCTGGGCGGTGTTGCGGTGTCGACAAAGAGGATACCATCGTACTGGTCACGCAAGACCATCGTGAGGTCTCGCGTGCCCCAAGCCTTCGCGGTGATGGGCTCGAAGAGCCATGACGAGCCATCTTCGCACCGTTGCCTTGATAGGTCGATAAACAGATATCTCCGCCTAACCTGGCACAGAATCGATTCGAGGCTGCCAGGCTGCGGGGGGCGAATATCGTATACGCGTCTGGTGTTGCCCGCAGTTCTGCCCCTGTGCATGTAGAGGCCGACCGTATACAGTTCGGTGCCGCGTCGTTCAGCGACCCATGTCCCCATGGTCCTAGCGGAATCGTGGCCCACAGCGTTGTTGCGGTGCCTGAGGTGGGAGTTATGTCCCCACACGATGAGCTTCTTGCCGGGGTACAGCTCGTCGGCCAGGAAGTCGAGGTTATCGGCCATGCCGTGGTCTCGCCCGATTGTCTGCTCGCCGGCGGGGTCAGTGCGGTATCTGACGAACTGGGCCAGCGACCAGGCTGTCTGTCTGGCCACGAGCGGCACACCTGGACGGTCGGTGAACGCGGAGATCAACGCGGCCCGATGCTCATCGAAGAACTCTGCAAGCCCGTCGTAGGTCTGGATCAAGCGCTCGCGGTTTTTCCTCAGATAAGCCTCCCTCTGACCCTGGCCTCCGGCATTCTCGGTGGCGAAGCAGAGGTCCAACTCCCGGACCTCAGTCGCGTACTCCGAATTGACAGCCGCAGCCACCTCATGGAAAAACTCGGGACGGTACCGCGCAGCCCGCCTCATCCTCGGCTGCACGTCGAACCCGGCAAGAAGAAGCGGTCGATCGGTTACACGAGTGGCGCGGACGTACTCGAAAAGGCGCAACGTCTCTTCGGTGTGCCAAACGGGGAAGATGGAATCCCGCATCGTCTCCTGAGGAGTGGCAACGGCGGCTCGCTCGTTGCACCGGAAGCACTCGTACAATGGGCTCTCGAAGGCGATCACGCCGAAGTCCAGCTCCTGGTGCAGGAACTTGACTAGGCGGACCTTCGCCAGGTTGAACTCGGCCACGCCGTGTCCGCTTTCCCCCAGTTGCACGATGCGTTTGCCCTGCAAGAGAGGCCTGAGGAACTGAAGGTCGTCGTAGGAGTCGGCCAATAGGGACCGGATGGGGTGATGGTGGCATCGGACCCAAGCCGTTACACATTCACTCTCATCAGGCGCAGACGAGTCGGGAGCCGCCGCGAGTTCCTCATCGGTCATGAGCCAATCCGCGTAGCTGGCCTTGACGGGCGCCTCCGGCTGCGCCAGTACGTCCCCATCGGCCTCGACCCGAATCGTGTCGAACCAGGCTCGGCCATCGCCCTTGAGAATGGCGCCCAGGGCCACCTCAGTGGCTTCATGGGGCAGGTCCATCTCGATCTCGTAGCATGTCCTCGGCGTGGTGCCTCTAGGCCCTCGGCTGCGCATGTTGTCCAGGTTCAGCATTGGCCGGGAGCCGGCCTCGTCCGGTGGCCCGTCGATGCGGAGCCAAAGCCCGGCCCAGCCGGTCTTGACGTTCTCTGTCCTGATGTATCCGCTGAGCTTGATCCGCGCACCGGGTGCGCCACTGACGGGGAGCTTCTGGCTCGCGACCCCGAAGTTCCCCGGGCCAATTCTCTCCATGCACAGGGTCAGCGGACACGGGTCTGATGTGACAGCATCGAAACCAATCTGGTATCCCTTACCACCCCATGTCCAGCCGTCGGGCCAGCCCCTCTCGGTGAAATCGAGTTTCAGCATCATTGAGCGCTCCTTTCCTGATCAGTGCTATTCGAGGCAACCACGGCACCATGGCGGCGACCAACGAACGCAGAAGGACCGTGCGCGCCAAACAGTGGCCACGCGCATGGCAGGAACGGCATCCCTGCGAGGAGGGCTACCTATCGCTCGCGAGCGAGGGCGCGCCGTATTGACCGTCGCACCCGATCGCTCTTCTCGCTGTCGGCCGCCTCCCGAAGCGCCTGGGTGGCCGCTGGAGTCTCGAACGACTTCAGTGCGGTGGCCGCAGCACTCCTCACCACCTCGTCGCTGTCCTGCAACAGGGCGTCCACAATCACAGGCACGAGACTCTCGTGTCTGGTTCCACTCAGCACATAGCAGCACTGCCACTTCTGAAGCCGAGACGCATCCGGGTCTCGCAGGATAGCCGTCGCTTGCTCAATGATCTCTTGCATGAGGGACGCTCCCCCTCGGTGTGCTTTCCAGACAAGCGCGGCCCGAGCCGCTATCTGCGCGTATCCTGGCTCAGGGATGAGCAGCCTCTGGAAGAGCGCGTCAATGTCGGCCTGGTCGACATCGTCCGCCGTGTAGCGGTCGTGCCCGGGGGAGCAGGGGGACCTACCGAGAGACCGCGCGATGGTAAGGAGCACGCGGGCGGATGTCTCGCGCCTAGCGGCCCGCTCCAGTGTACGCCTTGCCGTGGGCGTCCCCAGGCGGCGCAGGCTCAGCGCTGCTGCATTTCTGACCAACTCACAGCCGTCCGTGAGTAGCGCCGCGGCAAGCGAGGATTCAGTGACCCTCCCTTTCCTCCAACCCAGCAGAAGCGCGCAGTGCTGACGCACGCGAGCCGGGGTCTCGTCATCCGCAAGGATGGCAATAGCCTTCGCCGTCACATCTGCGACCACGACGGCATCGCCTTCCTTCACTTTCTGTATGAGCGCCCAAAGCGCGGCATATGGGTGATACCCGGGCTCTGGCTTTGCTAGTTTGTGAAATAGCGCGTCTACGCTGGTGCGGGCGATCTCAGTGCCTGTGTAGCGCGCTGCCCCGCAATTGACGGTGCGGTTGAGTTCGGCCAGTTCGGCACGTATGACGCGAAGCACGGCCGGGCTCTTCTCCGTCTTCGAAGCCTCTGCGAGGAACTGGCGCGCAGCCTCCGCTTCGAACGCAGGGAGCCAATGCGCGGCCGACGCCCGGACGATCGCGCTCCTATCCTTCAGAAGGGCTCTGACGAGAGCGGGCATGAGCCACTCGCAGTCCGGCCTTCTCAATGCAGCCAGCACCCGGCAGCACTGCGCGCGCCTTTGAGGAGGACCGGCTGGGTCGGCGAGAATCTGTACGGCCCTGTGAACGATGTCGAGTGACGTGGCGCTACAGATGGTTCGGCTCTTCCAGATCAAGGCCACTGCCGCGGCCTCCGGGTGGTAGCCCGGCTCAGGCTCGGCCATCCGGGCGAAGAAGACCTCCAGATCCGTTCGCTTAATATCCTTGTATGCATAGAACATCCGCCCGACAGAGGATGGTGCTTCCGCGCGCGTCGCCTGGCCCCAAGCCGTCGCGTGCGGGTCATCGAGTAGGAAGAAGGCGAGGGCCGCCACGGCCAGACCATTCGCAAGCACGCGCTGGCGCTTCTTGTGGCGGTCCAAACTGCGAGTCAGGCGATTGGCCTCAGATGTGCTTCGCCGCCCTAGGCTTCCGGGGGCCTGCTTTGGCATCGGTGGGGCCTCCTTTCTAGAGGGACAGGTTGGCATCGCAACCCTCCGAATCCTAGCCGGTATCTCAGCCGCTTTCTTCATCGATCACTCAGCCGTGGTCGACCATGACTACAACTGAGGCTGAGTTACGCTACATGCGAGGTCGCCGTGGGGAAGCCTGAGCACATCTGCCCAGCGGCCCGGGCGGCCGCGCCGTCCCGAAGGACGACGACCAGGGCTCGACGCTCGCCTGGGGCCAGTTGCCAGGACCGGTTCGCCCGTAGACCACGAAGTGTGACGTCCACACGCGTTCACAACACGCTCGTTGCTGCGTATCCGCCCCTTGGTGTGAAGGGACAGTCCGCGACGGGAGCCCACGCGAAGCTGACCGCGCGCTGTAGACGGCGAACTGGGCCTCTCTCGCTACAGAGCCATGGAGCATCACGGAGCCTCTGGTCCTGGGCTGGGCCTTTCACGGATGATCTGACCGAGGGCAAACGGATGGAAGCCCCCGACCCTCAAGCTGTTGAACAGCCAGAACTCCATTTCGGCAACCACCCTCTGATCCTCCGTCAGCGCGGCCATCACCGAGCCGAGCCGCTGACTGTCGAACAGATCTGAGGCCCCGAATGCAACCACCATCCCTTTGCCGTACGTCACGTACGCCAGCACGGGCTTTAGGTTCTCTTCGTGCCGAGCGTACACCACCGCGGTGCCCCCAGTGACGATGGCAGGCACGGGGGTCTTCGTCAACTCCTTCCCGTTCTTGCCTATCAGCTCAAACGCGGGTGGTTGGGTCTCGACACCGGACTGGGTCTGCTTGGTCGCGGCCTTGCGTTGCTGGCGGGGCCGTCTAAGCGCGTGGGGATCCAGGACCCGATAGGCGAATCGGAGTCCGAACTGGGCCAACACTTGGCTGCCGGAGGAGTACCGGTTTCTTGGGTTGTCCAGCACCAGCAGTCGGCCGCCGCGCTGCACGTAGGCCCGTACCTGCGTCAATTCCCTGTCCGAGAAGTCACTGTTTGGATTGACTACAACGAGGACGTCTGCTTCCTGAACGGCAGACTCCACCGTGAGGAACACACGCGGCACGATTCCCAATCTCTGAGTGTTAACGAAGAAGGTATGGTAGTTGGCGCTCTCGGATAGGATCTTCGGTTCCCCGTGTTGCCTGTCGCCGCCCTTACGCCGCCCGGTGTTTGCGCTCGACCGCTCAGATTCGAAGGCGACGAGTGTGTAGGGCTGTCTGGGCCTCGGCATCGGGTACGCGTCCGCGTTCATGTGCTGCGCGATGACCAGCGAAGCAGGCAGGCACCACGCCAGCGCGGAAGCCCCGATGAACAGGACGCCCACCGGCCGTGGGATAGCCCTCATGACGGCGACGGTGCCCAGGACCAAGCCCAGCAGGCACACGACGAGCCTGGCCAGGACGGCCCTGTTGGTTCGGTTCAGCCAGTCCACTGTGCACAGCAGCAGCTCCCACCTGCCGGGTGCAAAGAACGCGAAGTTGGAGAAGATCGTGCTATCGGTGAACGCGGAGATCCTGCCTTTGCCATACCTCGCGGCCGCCTGCTGCAAGACCAGTCCCATGCGTCCCTCACCGAGGTTCTTCTGGCCAGGAAAGAAGCTCCGGCCAGAAAAATCTGCCTCGTAGCATCGCACCCCGCGACCGACAATCACGCTTTGGCAGGACCAGTTGGCGTCCAGAGAGCAGGACGTCAGGAATGGGACTTCCCGCAGATTCTGCACAATGGGGTGTGGCAGCGGTCCTCTGGTACGGTACCTCGTCGCCCCTAGGGTCTCCAGATCGTACGTCGCGTCGTGGCGGAATGCCATGCCAAACCTACGAGCCACCTTGTTGAGGTACGTCGTCATGCCAAATACGTTGGTGTGGTCGCCAATCAAGAGCAGGCCGCCGCCTTTGTGCACGAAGTCTTCGATATAACGGCACTCGTCGTCCGTGAACGCCTTAGTGGCACACTTCAAGATCAGCACAGCGCAGTCGTCGAGGACTTCTCTCGAAAGGGGCTGTTGGTTGACCGGAACGTCGTAGTAGTGGCTCAAGAACCAACGTGCGCCATAGAAGTTGTACCCGGCCCTTTTGCCGAACTGCTTCGTGTCGAACGGCTCGGTGCTCCATTCCCAATTACCATGGTAGTCGTCGATGACGACCTTACCTTGCTTGCCAACGCCTCCATCATAGATCATGACGGGACACAAGACAAGCACGCCGCATGTCGCGAGGGCGATGACATGAATCCACGCGCCGGCCGAGACCTTTGCAAGCCTCGCCACGACTGGCGACGTCGGTGGAGACACAGGAGCGCGAACTGCGAGGAACACAACCAAGGGCAGGAAGCTGACGAACGTCACCCATGGCTCCACAAAGAGCCCGTCCAACTGGCTACCTGATCGAGCGTAGACCGCGACGAGCCCGATTGCTCGGAGAACCGCCCACACGAAGATGCCCGATGTGGCCTCGAGGATCTGGCGGCTGTCCCTCCGGAGCGCGACGAGGATCGCTGTGACCGCGAGCCAAAGCAACGCCAGCTGCGCGCCGCCCAGGATCTCCCAACTGGCGGGAAGACGGAGGACGTCATAGGCTCGTGGGAGAAGGATGCCCGGTCCTGTCCACGCGCACGCCGGTTCGCCGAGCTGTTGCAGCGCAAAGCACAGCGTCCGCGCCAAGAGGGGGGATTCCTCTGCACGTGGTGCGAAATGGAAGTAGAGCGGCGTCATGGCCGACTGAAGGACCAGGATCCCGCCACACAGGCAGACGGCCGCGGCCAGAGGCCTGAGCCTGAGTTCTGCGGGGCTAAGACAGACCCCCACGAGCCCTCCGGCAAGAAGCAGCGGCCCAAGACTGAGAGGGAATCCGAGGGTGAATCCCAATAGAGCAAGGGGAACGCTCAGAGTCCACCACTTCCTATCAATCTCGAACCGCACCGTCCGCTGTGGCCACCAGAGCAGAGCGACCGCTAGCACAACCATGACCTGCCACAAGCCTGCATCCCGCAGGAACAGATCGGCGGCCATGGGGAGCGTCATCGACACCAGCAGTACAGCCAGCCAGAACGTCACAGGGGCTCCTTTGCAGATCTCTTAGGCTGTCCCGCAACGTGGCCTTCTTCTCCCGTTTCTGCCGCGGGATCAAGCGAATCTTCGCCCAAGATGTCGCTGAATAGCTTCTTGAGAAACAAGATGTTGCCCTCGAACACCTCAGACATCTCGAGGTTCCCGTTTAGCAGAAACCGCGAGTCTCCTATCAGGATCACTCGACCGTCACCCAATGCCCTACTTGCGATGACGTTCTGCCCGTGCGCGGTACAGATCACCTCAGCGGGTCCGTCGACGTTGACCCGCCAAGCGCTGGGGAAACGCACATCGCAGTTCGTCTGCTGAGGCTCGACCAAGCCTAGGGGGTAGGTTGTCACCCGCATCCCGAAAGGCTGCAACAAGGCGTTTGTAATCCCGCTGTCAGGCCACCCGGAGGCCAGGACCAGGACGCCTCCGTTCTGCACGAAGGCCCACATAGCCTGTGATTCGGCCGAACTGAACGGCTTATGGGGCGCGACCAGAATCAGAAGCCGGAGGGATTGCTCTTCGACGCACCCGAAGCCCTCACATACACGGGCCTCGATACCGCTCCTAGCGAGATTCAGGACCAGGCTATTGACCCCATCACCGGCCCATGAGGCAGGGCAAATCGCCTCGCCGTGTGACGCATCGATGCAGGCGAATGGGTTCCGCGTGGAGGCGGGGTTGCGGTGCACGATGTCGACGGCTTCGTGAGCAACGAGCGCAGTGACTAGCCCGAGGGCCGCGCCCCAGGCCAAAACACCAGGGCCGGCGCGGCCAAGCACGGCAGCGGCAAACGCCAGCCCGGCGTACACCACGATGACCACACAGACGCCGACCACTCGCCATCGGGCAGACAGAAGCGGCCGAGCTGCCAGCCAGGCAAACACATTCTGCACGAATCGGAACGTCACATGCCGGCGACCGTTCAGCATGCAGGCAGTGTCACCGAACACTAAGACCTTTCCCCTCCCATAGCGCCGCGCAGCCACCAACGGGATATCTCCTAGCCGTTCGCCCCGGTTGAACGACCGATCCCCAAGTCGTCCGCGGTAGCCCTCACTCGTGCGATCCCCTCGGTCCGAGAACCCAAACCTTCCAACCATCACGGGCTGCGCGGGGAACCGGACCCGTAACGACGCCCCGGACTGGACGGCCCTACGAGTCGGCCGGCCGATCACTCCCCTGAAGATCCGATGTGGGGCCAGTCTCGTCCCATGCCACTGCCGTAACGGCTCGGCAGTATCGGGGGTGACCGAAATGCCAAAACGCGCGAGCAAAGGGTTGACGACTTCGCGGGTCCCCTTGAAGTCCGTGTGGTCGTGCAACAGCAGGACAGAGCCACCGGCCTCCACGAAGCTGGCAAGAACGTCTGGCGACGGGCCGAAGCTGCGCAGATTGAGCATAGCAAGGATGTCTGTCGACTCGCGATCCTTGGCAGTGCAGGATGGCGCAAACCGAACGTCGTAGCCCAGCCCCTTCAGTAACGCGGGCAATGTCCCAAACAAGCCGGCGCTTCTGGGTCCATACCGTCCGTACACTGGCTTGCCCCAATGGCCTCCCGACGGGTCGGCGGCGAGCACCACTCGCGGTGCCCGTTCGTCGGCGCCGGCAGGCCGTTCGAAGGAAAAGACTGCGACAGCAGCCCACACGTAGACCGCAGTGAGCGCGCCCCACAGCAGCAGGCCACGTCCGACGCGGGGCGCACAATCTGGCGTGGGCAGCTCCTGAGCACACGCGCGGACCGCTATCCACGTTGGGACAGACAGGAGTGCGAAAAGAAGCAACTGGAAACTGGCCGGGAACAGGAACTTGCCGATGCCTGCAACAGGGATCCTCGATCTAAACCGAGCACTGCGGATCATCTCGCTCAGGTCCGATGTTGCCCAGGCCTCGGAGATCTCCAGCGACAGCCAGCAAAAGACCACAAGCACCGGAGGGATTAGCGCTATGAGCCACGCCAGATGTCTCGGTCTCCCGGACCGACCACACAGAACGACCCAGAATGCGACCACTGCCGCTAGAATATGGATTCCCAGAGGCGTAGAACCGTAGGCGATCCTGAACTCGGGCCATGCATCGAGCACCTCCACGGCCATCTTTGAGAATCCCAGAGCGATATGGTCAAGCAACGCCGCCGCCGCCGGCACCCGCGCGGACACAACCGCGAACACGGTGAAGACCGCCGCGCTCTCGCAAAGCACGCGAAGCTCGCCGCCGCTTGCTGAATCCTGACACCCGGCCATAAGCGCAAACGCCACCAAAGGCATGCAGGTGACACAACTTGGCAGGTCGGACACAAAGATGATCGCCGAGAGAACCAA
>JAJRTI010000344.1 GCA_024278415.1 Planctomycetota bacterium
ATGCGCTCGACGAAACGCGTGTCCTCCAAGTGCCAGGCGAGCGTGGAGACGCCGGCCGCGCTGGGATGCAGGTAGCCTTCGTCCGTGACGAGCGCGCGCCACTGGCCGGAGTCGCCGAAGTGGTTGTGGCCGTGCATGGTGTAGAGGAACACTTTGCTTGCGCCCGTGGCGAGAAGGCTGGTGATGTAACGCACCTGCCGGTCCGCGGCCTCGAACGGGTCGCTGTCGGACGGCTTGGGCGTAGTGTACTTGTACATGCCTGACCGGCTCATGAGCCGCGCGGCCTGGCCCTCGGTCATCCACACCGGCGGCTCGACCTTGCCGAACTTCTCCAGGATCGGCCCCATCGCGTGCGCATACCCGCGCTCGACGCTGTCGTTAGGGAACCCGTTCACCTCGCCGGTGTATTGGTGGTATGCGATCGCGTCGAGGTGGTCCATGCCGCCGTGCTCGACGCAGCCCTTGGTCCAGGCACTGCCGGGCCGGCCGGTGGTCGTATTGATGCCGAGGATGGTGAGCGACGGGTCGATGGCCTTGGCCGTGTCACGCGCGGTCTTCATGAGCGCGACGAAGTCCTTCTCCGCGGTCTCGCTGCGGACGTAGCCCTGCCGGCCCTTCTTGGTGAAATCATAGCCCACGGCCCACCAGGCGGTGATCCACGGCTCGTTCCACACGTCCCACGCATGGATCACGCCCTTGTAGCGCGTTGCGACCGTGCGCACGTAGTTAGCGTAGTCTGCGAGGTCCTTGGGCTGGTAGAACTTGTCGAAGTAGCCCGACGCCGGCTTGCCGGGGTAGTGGCTTGCCCATAGCGGCGCGGTGCCCAGTTCGCCAAGGATCATGAGGTGGTGCTTGCGGTAGCGATAGATCGCGTCGTCTCGGAACTGCCACTCCCCCTTATTGGGCTCCAGGAAATACCAGCCGATGTACTGGAGGCCCGCGTCGTGGAGCCGCGTCCAATTGATGCCGACCGCTTTGGCCATAATGTTGTGCCGTGTGGTCGAGTTCGTGTGCACGCCGAAGGGCGAGTCCGGCGCGTCCTTGCCCCAGTAGCGCGGCCGCGGCAGGCGGTAGACCACCAGCTCGTTGTACGGGCTGATGCGCTTGCCCGCGGCGTCCTCCACCCACGCCTCGACGCGCATGGGGCCGAACGCCCGTTTGTAGTAAGGCCCGTTCGGGCCTCCTTCTGCCGCGGCGCGAGAGCCAGAGGCGCCCTTACGGTCGCCACTACGAACAGACGGCCTCGCCGCCATGTAGTCGTGCCACTGGCCGTACTGCACGCGGCCGCCTGCGAGTTTCGCATCAGATAGCTTCGCCTCGTCGCCGTACGCGTTCACGACCTGGGCCTTGAGCACCGCGCCGGCCGGGACGTCACCCGTCACACACCAGCGCACCGCGGCCGGCTCGTCAGCGAACTGCACGCGCGCACACGAGGCATCTGACTCCGGCAGCGCGAGCGCGACTTCGGCTGGCATCTGCGTCGCGTACGCCTGCGGTTGGTTCGTCTTCTCGTCGATCGGCGCGACTTGGAGCGCGTCGATCCAGATCGTGCCGGTCCAGTCGATGGCCGTCGCGTACACGTCAGCCATGAGCTTCGGCTTGAACGGCACGTGCAGGCGCTGCCAACCGTCCTCGTCCTTGAGTTCAAAGCTCTTCTTGGCCACCGTGCGTCGGTCGCACAAGACCGACACCGCGCCCGAACCGGCGCCGCGGATCGACAGGCTGGCGACGTACGTGCCGACTGGATACGGCACGCCGAACGCCTCGCCGTAGAGCCGCGCGCGCGTCGGGCTCTCCATGCGCAACGCGGGCGCGCGGCTCGGGCCGACGACGTTGGGATCACTCGCGATCTTCACCACGTCGCCGTCGGAGTTGTCCCGGCCAATGGACCAGCCGCTCTGCATACCGAGCGGCATGCGGCTGCATCGCAGCAAGTTCACGATCCCGGCCTCGCGTCCCGCGGCCTTGATGTCTGCGATGAGTTGGTCGCGGGTGAAGTGCTCGACCTTGAGCGACGCGATGTCGACCGAACCGAGCGTCTGGTTGATGATCCAGAAGCCGATGGGCTGCGTGTTGGGCCGGATCCGGAACTCGTACGAGTACGTCTTCCACTCGCCGTATAGGCTCGGCCGCGCCTCCCAGAGGAACTTGTAGGGCGGGCCTTGCATGCGGATGCCGATCTGCACCGACTTGGGATCGAGCGCCCGCGCGACGAATTGGACGCGGAAGTACCCGGGCTCCTTCATGTCTGGCAGCGCATGCGCCATCTGCGCCCATCCGCGTCCCTCGACCTTGGTGAAGTCCATGCGGATGTAAGGCCGGCCCTCTTCCTCCATGGAGGTGTACGTCGTCCATATCTTCGCCCACCCGGTGTTGTCGTGCCATCCCTTCGGCAGGGCTCCGCTCGCTCGCGGATTCGCGCGCCCTCCGCGCTCGGTGACCGGCTGCGCCTCGCCGCCGAACTGCGTGTCGATCCAAGGTTCCGCGTGTGCCGCGAGGATGACCGAGAGGATTACGAGCATGATGAAAGCTGAACGATTCATGCGGGGCTCCGATGGGCTCGTGTGGATGCCGGCCGCTCGGCGTGTCTCAAGTCCGCATTCGCCTACGACGATGAATCGAACCGAAGCGGATATATGCTGTCATGATAGGCTGGCCTGCCATTCGCGTCAACGACGCCGGACGCACCGCTCGTCTTGCGCGTGCGCGCCTTTCGTGTGATACTGGCGGCGCAACGGCGCTACGGTCGGAGGCCACGAAGACAACAAAGCGGACCTCGCTCGCAACCCAGGAGCGGAACGCCGTGTTTAGCGTGCACTGTAGCCGCATTCGCCAGAATGCGGGCGTTCTGTGAGCCACCTGTCGGTTGGTTCGCATGCTGGCACATGCGGCTACGCGTCCAGCAAGCATCGGAATGCGAAGGCATTCCGCTCCAACTATCGAACGGGCTCCGCTTGTGCCCACTACCATGCCCACAGATGCTACAGACAAGCCCCGCATCGTCTTCCTGGGTGCGGGCTCCATCAGCGGCTTCGCGACATCGTACCGCTGCCTCGCGCTGGCGCGGTGTCTCGTGGAAGACTGCGGTGCGGAGGTGCACTTCGTCGTCGCGGCGCATGACGATGACCCGCGCGCGTACGGCGACGAGCATCATGGCGTGCGGCTGCATGACGTGAAGGATCTGCGTATCCTCCTCACTGGCTGGCGTTACGATCCGCAGCTTCTTCTGCGCACGCTCGTGCGCACGTGGCGCCGCTTCTGGCGCGCGTGGCGACTCGAGCCGGACGTGGTTCACGTGTTCAAGCCGCTGCCGGAGACGCTGCTCGCCGGGTTCCTGCTGAAACGGCTCGGGTACAAGGTCGTGCTCGACGAGGACGACGCGGACGCGGACATGATGGCCGCGGCCGGGCCGGCCCAAGACGCCTGGCGCTGGCGGCTCACGCGGCGACTGTCGAGCATGGGGCATCGCCTCTGCCACGCGGTCACGGTCGCGAGCCGCACGTTCGAGGTGGTCTACGAGCGCCGCGGCGCGGACGCCACGTACGTGCCCAACGGCATCTTCCCCGACGAGTTTGCCGGCCGTGTCCAGTCGACGAAGCCTGAGGGCGAGGTTGTCGCGCTCTACCTCGGTGCGCTGGAGCCGCATTTCGACGTGGATGTGGCCATTGGCGCGTTCGCGGCTGCGCACGAGCAATGCCCGGCGCTGCGGCTGACCGTGGTCGGCGATGGTTCCATGCGCGACGCGCTCGAACGCCGCGTCGAGGATCTCGGCTGCGGCGATGCGGTCCAGTTCGTGGGCCGCGTGCCGAAGGGCGAGGTCATTGACTGGCTCAACCGGGCGCACGTGTATCTCTTCCCCATGCGCGATAACTGGATCAACCGGTGCCGCTGCCCGCTGAAGCTGCGCGAGTTCGCGGCCATGGGCCGCCCCCTCGTCGCGCCGGCCTTCGGCGAAGTGCTTGAGGCCGCGGCTTCACGGGATGATCTTGTCCCGGCCGATGCGGATGCGGACGCGTACGCCGCGAAGCTCGCGCAGATCGCGCAGGCCTTGCTTGACGGATCGAGAGCGCCAAGCCCGTTGCCTCCGCTCGACGCGTTCGACTGGCATGATGTGACGCGACGGCTGGCGGAAGTGTACAATGGGTTGCTGCCCGAGGAGCGATCCCTGCGTTCGTCGCGCGGCGGCAGCGTGCGGGCCTGACGCGCCCGTGGAACCAAGGCG
>JAJRTI010000345.1 GCA_024278415.1 Planctomycetota bacterium
CGCTCGTTCGCCCGCTGACGCGACCGAACGAGCTTGCACTGGGCTATGTTGTGATGCGCCTTCGGCGCATGTGCATTCTGCGCCGGCGCACCACGGGAATGAACGCCCAGTTTACTACGTACGTTCAGACCTGCACCCCTTGATATTGCAAGGCAGCCGAAGCCGCCAGGCTTCGGCTGCCTCAGTTCATATTGACCTCGTCGTGAGAGAGAGACGCAAATGGACCTGATCGAGAGTTTCAAGGCTGAAGCCAAGAAGAACGTTCGCACGATCGTATACCCCGAAGGCGAGGACGAGCGCCTCATCGCCGCGGCCGCCGCGTGCTTGAAGGAGGGTGTCGCCAACGCGGTCCTCCTTGGCAAGCCCGACAAGATTGCCGATGCCGCGGCATCGGCAGGCGTGGGCCTTGCGGGCGTCGAGATCATCGACCCCAAGGCGTCGGACCAGCTCGACGCGTACGCGGCGGCGTACGTGCAATCGCGCAGCAATGTGACCGAGAGCGTGGCCAAGCGCATTGTGCGCCGGCCCATGCTCTTTGGCGCGATGATGGTGGCGCAGGGCGCCGCGGATGGCATGGTCGCCGGCGCGGCCAACGCCACTGCACGCGTGATCGAGGCGGGGGGCCTGGCCATTGGGTACGCGGAGTGCATCACTGTGCCGTCGAGCATCTTCGTCATGGTCGTGCCAGAGTGCCTGGGCGAGAAGGACAAGATATTCATCTTCGCGGACCCCGCGCTCAACATTCAGCCCACCGCTGCGGAGCTGGCCGAGATCGCGGTCGCGTCTGGCCGCACCGCGCAGAGCCTGCTCGGCATGGAGCCCAAGATTGCGATGCTGTCGTTCTCGACTAAGGGCAGTGCGAGCCACGAGGACGCGGACAAGGTCATCGAGGCGACGCGCCTGGCACAGGAGATTGCACCGGACCTGGCGATCGACGGCGAGATGCAGGCCGACACCGCGGTCTCGCCGCGTGTTGCGGCCAAGAAAGCGCCCGACAGCCCGGTGGCCGGCCAAGCCAACGTGTTGGTCTTCCCCGACCTCGACGCGGCCAATTGCGCGTACAAGCTCACCCAGTACCTCGGCAACGCGATGGCCATCGGCCCGCTCCTCCAGGGCTTCGCCAAACCCATGGCCGACCTGTCCCGCGGCGCCACGGTCGACGACATTGTCGCCACGACCGCCATCACTGCGGTGCAAGCCTCCGCCTAGCAGAGTCTGTCGCCCAAGCCGGCAGGCTGGAGGGCGAAAGCAAGAGCATTTCAAGTTCGACAAGTTCGGCCACTCGACGAATCCCGCATGCTGGCGCATGCGGCTCCCCTCATCCCTCATCCCCCATCCCTAATCAATGAAAATCCTCGTTATCAACTGTGGCAGTTCATCCATCAAATACCAGCTCTACGACATGGCCGATGAGAGCATCATCGCCAAAGGCATCGTGGAGCGCATCGGCGAGGAGCAATCCCGCTTTGAGCAGACGAGCGCCACGGGAGAGATTGCGCTCGACGTGGCCGCGCCGGACCACCACGCGGCCATGCGCATTGTCCGCGACCAACTGCTGGCGAAGGACGGCGGCGTGCTCGCGACTGAGGACGACGTGGAGGCCGTGGGCCATCGCGTGGTGCACGGCGGCGAGGCGTTCATCAAGTCCCGGCTGATCTGCGGGGAGGTGATCGCCACGATCAAAGAGTACTTCTCCCTCGCGCCGCTGCACAATCCGCCGAACCTTGCGGGCATCGAGGCTGCGAAGAAGTACTTCCCCCAGGCCCCGCACGTGGCCGTGTTCGACACCGCGTTCCATCAGACGATGCCCGAGACGGCGTACCTCTACGCACTGCCGTACGAGCTGTACGAGGAGCACCGCGTGCGGCGCTACGGCTTCCACGGCACGTCGCACCGGTTCGTCACGTTGAGCGGCGCGGAGTTCTTCGGCAAGCCAGTCGAGGAGTTCACCACCATCACTTGCCACCTGGGCAACGGGTGCAGCATGGCCGCGGTCAAAAACGGCAAGGTCGTGGACACGAGCATGGGCATGACGCCGCTCGAAGGCTTGGTCATGGGCACACGGTCGGGCGACATCGACCCAGCGCTCATCTTCTTCTTTCAGCGCAAACTGGGCATGGACTTCGAGGCCGTGGACAAGATGCTCAACAAGGCCAGCGGCCTGCTTGGCGTGTCCGGGGTGAGCAACGACCTCCGGGAGATCATGGCCGCCGCGGACGCGGGCAACGAGCGCGCACAGCTCGCGTTCGACCTGTTCGCGTACCGCGTGAAGAAATACATTGGCGCGTACGTGGCCGTGTTGGGCGAGGTGGACGCGGTGCTGTTCACCGGCGGCATCGGCGAACGTGCGAAGGCCATGCGAGCGAAGATCTGTGAAGGGCTGGAGCCCATCGGCATCGAACTGGACGCCGCGGCGAATGAGGCGTGCTTCGCTGAGCCCGCGCGCATCACGACGGAGGGCTCGAAGATCGCGGCCGCGGTTATCCCCACGAATGAGGAGCTGCTCATTGCGCGGGATACGCTGGCGGTGGCGAAGGGCGGGAATGGCTGACGGTTGGTAGCCGCAGCCGCCAGGCTGCGGTCACCCCCCCGCACTCCTACCGCCCGCACGCTGGCGCGTGCGGCTACGGTGCTGGCGCATGCGGCTGCGAACCGCCTAAAGGCGGGACCCCGAACTGCCCGCCACTTCGTCGAACACCTTCGCATACGCGTCGTACGCCGGCGCACCAAACATGACGAACCGCACCCGTTCGATGTCGTCGTGTTCCTGGGCGTAGGCCACGACCGTGTCGATGGCGATCCTCGCCGCAGCGTCGATGGGGTAGCCGTACACGCCGCAACTGATCGCAGGGAACGCGACGGACTTGCACCCGTTCTCGCTGGCCACTTCCAGGCTGCGCCTGTAGCAGCTTGCGAGCAGCTCAGGCTCCCCGCGCGTGCCGTCGCGATACACGGGCCCCACCGCGTGGATGACGTATTTGGCTGCGAGATTGCCGCCGGTGGTGATCTTCGCGTCGCCAGTGGGGCAGCCGCCGAGCGTGCGGCATTCGGCCATGATCGCCGGCCCGCCTGCGCGGTGGATGGCGCCATCGACTCCGCCGCCGCCTCGCAGGCCGCTGTTGGCCGCGTTCACGATCGCGTCGACCTTTTCCCGGGTGATATCACCTTCCACAATCTCGATCTGGGTCTTGTTGATGGTTGTCTCAGGCATGGGTGACCTCCTCATGAGTGTCCCCGTCGCTCGCGCCCGGCGGGAAGAAACGCAGCACTGGGCAAGGCGCGCATGGGGCAGGGACAGCTCTGGCTACTTCCCAGCGAGGAACGCGTCCCGCACAGTGGCCAGGCTAACCTTGGCGATGCCGCCGTGCGTTTTGGCGAAGGGCACGACGTTGGGCTTGTACTGATCGGGGCTAAGGACGAACGAAAGTTCGGTCCGGGGGTTGCGCGGGTGGCCCACTGTGATCTGGAAGGTGTCATCGATGTAGGAGGCCCAGATATCGCTCTGGAGAAGTTGGTTTAGTCCGGTGAGGAGATTGGCGAGTCTCTGCTCGCGGTTTTGTTTTAGAGCGAGCGTGCTTGCCCAGCGCCCGGCGATCTGGCGCCTGATCGTCATGGCGTCCGCGTGCTCGAATGGGAAGCGGCCGCGAATGCTGTTGCCGTCGAGGCGAATCCACTGATAGCCTCGCCCCGCGGCCTCGAGGATGCGGCGCCGCGACGCGGGCGGCACGTCATCGGGCGGCCACGCGAGAACGGAGAAGCTGATCGCGCGGTTGGCTTGGTCGACGACCTTCGACGCGTTCTCGACGGTGACGAGCTGGTAGCCCGAGAGCTTCTGCTCGGCGTTCAAGAAGTAGGGGCCGTTCTCGATCTGCACGTTCGCGAGCAACATCTCTGCGAACGCGACGAGTTCCTGCTTGGCGGCCTTCTCACGAGGCTTCTGGTTTGGATCGTCTTGCTTCTCTCGCTCTTGGGCCACAAACTGTTCAAGCTGTGGCTTGCTGCATTCGAAGATCCAGTTGGCGAAGAAGAACGTGCGTTCGTCGTTGAGCACGGACGCCATCTGCTTCGCCTCCTTCACGCTGAGCGAGTCCTGGCTGTCGTTGCCGTAGATGCCCTCGTAGAGCTGAAAGATGCGCAACGTGTCGGTGGCGTTATCGTAGCGGAAGGTGAGCGTCTGGCTCTCGAATTCAATGCAGGAGCTGGCGCCGAGCAGGCAGAGCGCGGCGGCGATGAGGATGGGGCGAGTTCGCATGGGAGGCTTCCTGGAGGAAGATGCTGTGCGGATGTCAGAGGTTGCGGTACAATCATGGGCTAGCGCGAGTGAACTGTCAAGCCCCGCGTTGAGACCACACAGGCACAACGAGAGGAGGATACCGCCATGCTACCAGGCCGGACGATCATCATGTTGTGCGTCCACTGTAGGGAGAAGTTCATGCAGCCGACTCTGATGTCGGGCAACACCCTCGGCGCTCGGTTTTGGACGGATGGCTGGCGGGAGGCGCCCATGCTGCCCGACCAGCCTTGGTTGGTGAAGTGCCCAGGCTGCGCCGGCCTCCTCTGGCTGGACGAGGCCGAGGTGGCCGCGTGCATCGATCCGCTCGAGGATGAGGGGTGCGAGCACGACGACACGCCGCTCTATGGTCTGCCAACGGAGGAGGACTACCTGCGGCTCCTTTCCACGTGCGAACTGGAGCCGGAGAAGGAACGGGAGGCGCGCATTCGCGCGTGGTGGGAGGCCAACCACGCGCACCGCGGCGACGACGGGTCTGCGTGCGACGCGGGGTTTTCAGACCGGCAGCTTGACAACCTTGCCAAGCTCAGCGGCTTGCTGAATGAGTCCGCGTCCGAGGAGCGGCTCATGATGGCTGAGATTGCCCGTGAACGAGGAGATTTCGAGGAAGCCATGCGTCTGCTCAACAAGAGGTTCCCGGCCGATGTCGCGCCTGTGGCCGACGCGATTCGGTCGCTGAGCCAGCAGAACGTGGCGCTTGTGGCGGAAGTGCCGCAGGAAGGAAACTCGATCGTTATCAATGTGTGAGAACCGCCATCGACCCCTCTGAAGCCCTTTACCCGAGAGGAAAGACATGGAACGGTCCAACACGGTCGACGATGCCTTGGAAGCCGCGGCCAAGGTGCTGATCCGTTGCTTTGCTTTGGCCATGGTGGCCATGCTGATCTGGAGCCCCATTGTGTTGTTCGGTGCAGACTGGGTGTACAGCGTGCACTCGAAGCTCTTCGACATCACCAGGCCGCAATTCAACGTGACCATGTACGCGTTCGTGGGGCTGTTTAAGCTGGTGGCGTTCGCCGGGTTCCTCTTCCCTTACCTTGCGATCCGTTGGGTGCGTGCGGGGCGAGCGGCGTAACCGCGCATGGGGACTCCTGAAGTCCGACGCGGTTGACAGCCGCGGCA
>JAJRTI010000346.1 GCA_024278415.1 Planctomycetota bacterium
AGGGCGTACGCGCCTGGCTCAACCTCGGCCACACCGTGGGCCACGCGGTCGAAGGAGCCACTGGCGGCGGGGCGTACACGCACGGAGAAGCCGTGGCGCTTGGCATGGTCGCCGCAGCCAAGATCAGCAACCGCATGGGCATGCTCGACGCGGCAAGCGTCGAGCGGATCGAGCGAGTCCTCGCCACCGCGGGCTACCCCAGCGAGATCCGCGGGTGCACGGTCGAGCAGGTGATGGCGTACATGCGCCACGACAAGAAGGCCGCGGCCGGCAAGGTGCGCTTCGTCCTCCCCCTGTGCATTGGCAGAGTGCAGCTTGTGGACGACGTGCCGATGGACATTGTGGAGGCCGTGGTGGCGGAGGCGATGCAGAATGGTTGATGGTTAATGGTCGATGGTTGATGGCAGAGGGGGAAGCAGTCTGCGGCCTCAGTCTCCGCATAGCACACGCACGACGTTCTCGATCAGCTTCAGGCCCCAGTCGCCATGGAGCGTGAGGATCGACTCGGGGTGGAACTGCACGGCCGCGCAAGGCAGCTCCCGGTGTTGCACGGCCATGATGACGTCCAAGGGCCGGCCTTCGTGCTCGTCGGTCGTCGTGGCCAACACCTCAAGGCACTCGGGCAACGTCGCGGGGTCGCCGCAGAGCGAGTGGTAGCGCCCGGCCTCGAACTCCTCCGGCAGCGCGGCCATGAAGCCCTGCTGCGTGTTGTGCACGATCGACGGCTTGCCGTGCATGGGGTACGGTAGCAGGTTGAGCTTGCCGCCGAAGTGCTCGACCATGCCTTGGAGCCCGAGGCACACGCCGAACACCGGCAGCCCGCGCTCGACGCACGCGCCCACGAGGGCCGGCACGCCGAACTCCTCAGGCCGGCCGGGGCCGGGCGAGATGAAGACCAGATCCGGCTTCAGTTCGTCGAGCGCCGAGTGATCGAAGCCCGCGCGGTAGGTCACCACGTGCGCGCCGGTCTGGCGCACGTAGTTGCCCAGCGTGTGCACGAACGAATCGTTGTTGTCGACGAACACGATCTTCTTGCCCACCCCAACGCTGTGCGAGATGGCTGGCTTGGGCTCGGCAGGCGCGGAGCGTTCGAGCACCGCGCCAATGAACGCGGACGACTTCGTCCTGGTCTCCTCGTCTTCCTCTTCGGGCACAGAGTCCGCGAGCAGCGTCGCACCGACGCGCACGGACGCGACGCCGCCGCGCAGGCGCACGGTGCGGATGGTGATGCCGGTGTTGAGGTTGCCGGTGAAGCTGAGGAAGCCCACACAGCCTCCATACCAGCCGCGCGAGGAGTTCTCCAGATCCTCGATCTTCTGCATCGCGGCCGGCTTGGGCGAGCCGGTGAGCGTGCAGGCCCACATGTGCGACAGCAGCGCGTCGAACGCGTCGAAGTCCCCGCGCAACTCGCCGACCACGTGGTCCACCGTGTGGAAGAGCCGCGAGTACGTCTCGATCGTGCGCCGGCCCTTCACCTGCACGGATCCCGGCTCGCACACGCGCGACTTATCGTTGCGGTCCACGTCGGTGCACATGGTCAACTCGGACTCGTCCTTGGCCGAGTTGAGCAGATCGAGGATCTGCTTAGCGTCCTCCATGGGTGTGGCCCCGCGCTTGGCCGTGCCGGAGATGGGGCAGGTCTCGACTTGCTTGCCATCGACCCGCACGAACATCTCCGGCGATGCGCCCACGAGTTGCTCGTCGCCGAGGTTGATGAGGAATTCGTACGGGCTGGGGTTGCGCGTGCGGATCGAGCTGAACAACTCCGTGGGCGTGCCCGAATAGCCGGCCGAAAACACTTGGCTGAGCACGACCTCGAAGAAGTCGCCCTGGATGCAGCCCTGCCGAATCTCCTCGACCTTGGCCGCATACTCGCCCGGCGCATGGTCGCAGACCACGTCGCTGGGCGCGCCGATGGTGGGCTCGACCGATTGGCCGTTCCGCGGCAACCCGCGCGTGTCGCAGTTGGGTGCGAGGAAGTCGTACTCACGAATCTCAGCGGTTTCCTTCTGATGGTCCACGGTGAACAGGCGGTCCGGCATGAACAGGTGCAGGTCGCGCTGCTCCTCAGGCCGCTCATGCTTGAGCCGCAACGGTTCGAACTGGAGCACAAGGTCGTACCCGAACGCGCCATAGAAGCCCAGGTGCGGCTCCTCATCGCAGCGGAACAGGTCCACGAGCGTGCGGAGGATGGAGAAGATCGTGGGCTGCTTGCTGCGCTCCTCCTCGGGGAAGGTGTCGGGCATGGGCTTGATCGTGCCCTGGATGAGGCGTTCGCCGCACTCGATCTCCGCCACCGCGTCGCAACGGCTCACCGGCCCCTGGATCACGCGCATGAGCTGCACGCCGCGGTCGTTGAGCGCGCGGAACTCGAACTCCCGGCCGCGGTTGACCAACTCGAGCGGCGGGTCGATGAATGCGAGGTCCCATCGGCTGTAGCGGCCGGGGTAGTCATACCCGCTGGCGAACACCGCGCCCTTGCGCCGGTCGATGCCGAAGAGCACTTCGTCGAGCGCGACGTCGATCTGGTTGAGGGGCGTGATGGTGCGGCGCACGTGGACGCCGCCCTTGGTGCGATACGCGGTATAGTCGATCTGGATCATGGTTTCCTCCCAGAGGAGATTTTCCACAGAGAGCACAGAGGCGCACAGAGAGGGAGAGGGATGCGCGCACAATCGAAAGCTTGGCGCCGAACGTCTACATCCAGCGCCCGCTCAGTGGGGACGTTTCGTGCGCTCGGATAGCCAGTCAAGACCAGTCAACTCGCCTTTCCGACTCTCTGTGTTCCTCAGTGTCCTCTGTGGTTGAATCCTCCCGCTCAGAGATGGCAAAAGAAAAAGGCCGCCGATCGCTTGGGGAACGATCCGCGGCCTTGGAAGTCGTGGTGGGGTCTGTGCCTCAGCCGACACCACCGGCGCGGAACGTCCCCGCAGGACGCCAACTGCGCCACCACCAAATGCCGGTGGAAGTGGTGTGGGGGTGAGTCATGTGTGTGCCCACAGACGGTTGAAGAATGCCGCATTATGTTACCAACGCCCCAATCAACGGTCAAGCGAAAACGGTGTAACCAGTTCTGGTTCCCATTCGTTGCGTTCTATCAATTCGTTGCCCCAAGCGATTCGCAGGCACGCGATCGAGGAATGGAACGCAACGAAGCGCAAGCCTCCCGCGTACCTCCGCTTTCGGACTTCGTTTCGCCGATGCGGCTACTCCCCGAGCGCGGACAGCCGCGCCCGAATGCTCGCGCGGCGTTCCGGGTCGGTCTCCAAGCGCAGGCATTCGCGGAAATGGCTCGCGGCCTTGGCCTTGTTCCCGGCCGCCGCGTAGAGCGTGCCCAAGCGCACATGGGGGAGTTCCATGTCAGGGAAGCGGTCGAGCAACCGCTCGTACACGGCGATCGCGTCCCGCCCGCGGCCCCGGCCCTCCATGAGCCGCGCCAGCTCCACGTACGCGTCCACGTTCGTGCAGTCCATGTCGATCGCGGCGCGCAGGTGTTGCTCCGCGAGCCTCCACTTGCGCGCGGCCATCGCGGAGCGCCCGCGCCGCAGCTCGGAGGCCGACTGCCGGCGCGAGGCCGCAACCGCGAGCTGCCACTGCTCGCGCGCGAGGGCGGGTTTGCCTAACGCGTCGTACACGCTGCCCAGCGCGTAGCGCGCGTCCGCGTCCTTGGGCGCCAATTCCAAGTAGTGCTTGAGGTTCTTCTCGGCCTCGTCGTACTGGCCCTGCTCTTTCAGGCACAGGCCGATCATGTAGAAGATTCGCGGCTCCCTCGCGGACGCGCCCGGCTGCTGCCGCGCGAGGCGCAACTCCTCGACCGCCTCGGCCCGCTTGCCTTTTGCCCTGAGCGCCACGCCTTTGAGATACCTCCCCTGCACGTCCTCCGGCACAAGCGCCAAGAGCTTGGCCAACACGCCCAACCCGTCGTCGAGGCGCTGTTGGTCCACCAGCAGGCCCGCCAGGCGAGCCATGGCTTTGGTATCCGTGGGGTCCAGCTCCAAGGCGCGGCGCCACTGCGCCTCGGCCGCGCCGGGGTTGCCTTGTTCGAGTTGCAGCGCTCCTTGCAGCCGCCGTCCCCGCGCGGTCTCGGCGATGCTGTTCGCGTACGCGGCCAGGGCCAGGGCCTCTCGGCGCCAGGCCATGCGGTCGTACGCCTGGGCCACGTCCAGGAAGAGGCCGGCGCGTCTCGCCTTCGACTTGGGCGCGTTCACCAGGTTCCGCACGAGCGCGCCGCGGCCGGCCGTGCGCGCCATGTTGAGGTTGGCGTCGATGGTGTGGTGGTAGAGCGTGCGCGGCGCGGCGAATTCGATGTACGCGTTGTCGTCGGTGTTGATGACCGCGCCGCGGCTCAGCAGCGCTTCCACTTCACGCGGCCCCATCACGAACCGGCTGAGCAGGTCCGGCAAGCGCCGGATGCCGATGCGCGCCAAGTCCTTCGCCACCCGCGGCTGGCTCATCACCTTGGCCAGAGCGGCCGCGTCCAGCGCGAGCGGCTTGCGC
>JAJRTI010000347.1 GCA_024278415.1 Planctomycetota bacterium
AACAGCGTTGCGTCAAGCGGAAACGCTGTCCATTGAACTCGCGCACGTTCATGGGGCCAACGACTGTTGCAATCGGCTGAAGTGTTACCCGGCGCTTTCGTCTCGTGGAGGCCTATGCATGCCGTTCTCCATCACCCAGTCCCGGCCACGTGTCCCCCATAGGCGCTTGCTCCGCCTCTCCGTGCTGCTAGCCATCTTGAGCGCGGGCAGTGTGACCCAAGCAACGCCGCCGGGCCAATACCGCTTGCTGCTGAAGCCAAGCATGGTCCAGTCGAGTTCGGACCTCGCGGACTTCCGCCCGCTCGTGGACGAGCAACTCGACATCGGCGACCCGCCCACGGGCAAGCCTCGCACGGCGTGGAAGGTCAACTCCAAGCACAACCGCAAGTTCCCCTTCAGCGCGACCATCGACCTGGGCCGCGCACTGCCGTTGGCCACGCTCTGGCTCTTCGATACGCACAACAAGGGCGAAGTGGCCGTGTCCGCGGGCAAGCCCGGCGACTGGCGGGAAGTAGCCGTCATCGAGACGCGCACGTACAAGCAATGGCGCTCTGTGCCGCTGAACGTCGAGACGCGCTACCTCAAGCTCGAAGTGCGCCAGCCGTCGGCCCTGTTCGCGGAGATCGCCATCGACGCGTACTCGCCCAAGGGCTGGCGCGCGGTTCAAGCGCGCCTGGCAGAGGAAGCCAAGCGCGAAGCCGAGCGCCAAGCCGCGTTGAAGCGCGCGCGGGAGGAGGCGCTCAAGCGGCCCATCGTCGAGATGGCGCCCTTCGGCCGGCTTTCGCTTGTGGACGAGATCGACTGCGCCAGCGATGCGACCACGCACATGTTCCGGCAGAGCCCGGCCCACGCGAGCCGCGTCGAGACGGTGCTCGGCAAGCGCTGCCGCGTCCTGGCCCCGGTGAAACGCGAGGCGTCCTACATCGCGTACCGCATCGGCCGCATGAAGCTGCTCCGGCCGGGCGCGGCGTACGTGCTCGCGGTCGAGTATCCTGAAGACGCGCCGCGCAGCATGGTGGTCATCAACACCGGGAACGAAACGTCGCGCGGCTTCCACACCGGCCTCACCGTCGGCGACGCGCTGCACCCGAAGTACGTGAACAACCACTGCGAATCGCTCGATGTCCCGCTCTCGGGCAAGTGGGAGACGTGGACGCACCTGTTCCGCCTCCATGACCGGTTCCCCGAACTCGGGCTCGTGGGCGGCGCCAAACCGCGGACGCTCACGCCGGAAGATGGCTTCGACGTGACGCTCGCCCAGTTCTCCGCGCGGAACTGTCCCATGTCGAAGGGCCTCGCGGTGCGCCGCATGCGCCTCTTCGAGGTGGTCGATCCCGATCGGCTGGCCGCGAAGGTCCATTACCCGCCGGATCCCCTTCCCCGGCGCCGCATCTTCTGGCGCGAGGAGATGTCCGACGGCGTCATCGCGGCCAAGGATCCCGCGCGGCGCGGCGTGAAGCAGCGCCTCGACTGGTACCGCTACAAAGCGGACCTCATGCGGTTCCTGGCGATCAACACGTACACGAAGGACCTGCTCGAGTTCGGCGCGTGCCAGCACTGGGACTCGTCCGCGTACGGCGGCAACAAGTGGGTCTACTACAACGCGGACATGAAAGACCTGTGGGGCCGCATCGTGAAGCTCATGGGCTCCTACGGCTTCGACGTCCTGCCCTACTACGAATACGCCGGCAGCAAGGGCCAAAAGGGCCTCGGCAACCAGCGCCGCTGCAAGCCGCTGACGCGCGACGACGCGTACACCCACATCCGTTGGGTCGAATCCGCGAACTCGGATATCACGGACCCCGACACGTACGACGACTTCAAGAAGATGCTGGACCTCACCGTGATCCGGCATCAGGACAACGCCCGGTTCGCCGGCATCTGGATTCGCTCGCGATCGCAACTGCCCATCAGCTTCTCCAATGCGACACGCGCGCGCTTCGCTCGGGAAGCCAACGACGGCCGAGCCGTCACCCGCGACCAGTTGAAGTCCGACAAAACGCTGTACGGCCGCTACATCGCATGGTGGCAGCGCAAGCGTCGCGACTTCTTCGTGGCGATGCGCGACCATCTGCGGTCCAAAGGCATCGAAAAAGCGGTCGTGCTCTACACCGGCTGCGCCAACGAGCCGGGCGTAGACTTCCATTCGTGGAAGCCCCGCCTGGTGACCGACCGGCCCGCGCTCTGGTCCGCCATCCTCCAGCGCGCCGAGCATCTCACGGGCAAGCAGGAGGTCATCCAAGCCGTCACGCTCGCGGACGTGGTGCGCAACAAGTGGTACTTGGAAGGGCTGACCTCTCCCGGCCTGAACTGGGGCAAATGGGAATGGCACCACGCCCGGCCGGCCGACGACCCGCAAACGTATCGCGACCTCGACGGCGTCCTGCTCACCCACGCGTTCAACCGGCTCTACACCGTAGCCGATCCCGCGACGCTCGCGCTCTTCCGCACGCGGACCGGCTTGGCGATCGTGCGCCACTACGCGCTCAACGAACACATGATGTTCGATCCCAACAACCAGCCGAAGCTCGGCTACTTCGTCGCGGACATCGAGCGCGCCGGCCCCTTCTGCATGATGGCCGAGGCGGTCGCGGTGGCGAACGGCGACCCCACGATGATCGGCTACCTCGCGAGCAACAACTTCGGCCGCGGCTTCCCGGCGTACGTGCGGGATTTTAATGCCAACTTCCTCGCGCTCCCGGCGCTACCCAGCGAGCGGCTCGATGGCGCGGCGAGCGATCCCGCGGTCGTCGTGCGCGCGATCCGCACGCAGCAACACGGCACGTACTTGGCTGTCGTCAACACAGCTCGCACGCCGCGGCAGGTGACTGTGCAGATCCCGGCCGCCGGCCCGGCGACGCTCCTGGCGTCGGGCGATCCGCTGGCCGTGCAGGACGGCCGAATCAAACTGACCCTTCGCCCGTTCCAACTTGTGGCCGTCGGTGTAGGCACGAGGTAAAGCATGCTCAGGTGGGCATCATCCACTTGCCGTCTGCCCCCATCCCGGCCTTCCCCCAGAGGGGGAAGGTAGTCGGGCCCTTCCCCCTCTGGGGGAAGGGTTGGGATGAGGGAGCGACCGCCTAAACGGGCCTTGCTGAACCGCCCCATACTTCGAGGATAGCGCCACACACATGCCATCCATCCCGCACATCCGACGCGCCGCCCCACTTTGGTTTGCGCTGCTCACGATTGCGCTCGCGGCCACGGGCCGCGCCGGCCAGATCAACGCGGACGTTTGCATCGTTGGGGGAGGCAGCGGCGGAATCGGCGCGGCCATCGCGGCCGCGCGTGCCGGCGCGGACGTGGTACTCGTCGAGCGCGACGCCAAGCTCGGCGGCACGAGCGTCAACGCGTACGTGAGTGTCTGGCAGCCGGGCCCGGGGGGCTCCATTGCACGCGACATCTACGACCGCCTCCACAAGCGCGGCGCGGTATGCATCACACGGGACTACAACCTTCGGCGCAAGCTGGGGCCGTTTGGATTGTGGCTCGCCGACCCAGGCGGCACGTACGAGCAAACCCTCCGACGCTCTGGCAGGACGCGCGACCAGTGGCGCGCCGTGAGCTTCGACCCCGCCGTGTTCAGCGAGGTGGTCGCGCAGATGCTTGCTGAGACCGCCCACGCTCGGGTCATGCTACGCACCACGTTCGTCGAAGCCACATCGGACGGCAGCCGCGTGGAGGCTATCAGGGCTGTCGCACATGATGGCGCGGTGCATCACATTCGCGCGAAGGTCTTCATCGACTGCACGGGCAGCGCGGTCTTATGCCGCAGTGTCGGGTGTGAGACGATGCTGGGTTCCGAGCCGAAGTCACGCTTCCAAGAGCCAGCCGCGCCGCGCCGGCAGGAACTCATGCTCAACGCGATCTCCCTGTGCTACCGCGTACGCAAGGCGAAAGTTCCGCGGCGTCAGCCACCGCCTTCGCCCGCGCCAAAGTCGTTCCCCCGCTCAGCCCACGTGCAGGAGTTGCCCTGTGGCGATCTCATCATCAACCCCCTCGCCACGATCCCCGGCGAGGCGCTCCTTCACATGACGCGCGACGAGGCCATGGTCGAATGCCGGCGCCGGGTGCAGGCGCAGTGGCGATGGCTCCAGCAGCGCGAGCCCTTCTCGCGGTATGAGTTCCACAGCTTCGCGTCGCGCCTGGGCGTGAGGGAGGGGCGCCGGGCCTTCGGCGAGTACGTGCTTACGCAGCAGGACGTCACTGCCGGGCTCGCCAAGCAGAAGCATCGCGACATCATCGCTTTGGCCGACCACAGCTTGGACGTGCACGGCGCTGGCCACCGACGCATCAGAGGCTCCGTACCCGCGCCCTACGGCGTCCCGTACCGTTGCCTGATCCCCAAGGGCTGGCGCAACCTCCTTATTGCGTCCCGCGGCGCAAGCTTTAGCCAGATTGCCGCGTCGAGCTGCCGGCTCTCGCGCACAATCATGGCCCTTGGCCACGCGGCCGGCCTCGCTGCGGCAATGGCCGCGGAGCAAGGCGTGGACACGCGAGACGTTGACGTTCGTGCGCTTCGCAAGCGCCTGGGCCTGGCGCAACCCGAGTAGATCGACCGGCATGTTCCGCGGCCAATAGCCAGTAGTCCGTTCGCTCAACGTGTGCGGCGATCGGCAGGTGGCTGGCGCTTAGGCCCCTTACCGGTTATCGAACGCCAACATGTTGTTGCTACGCTCCGTTGTGGAGTGCGCCGGCTCGACGGCGCTTTGGCTGGCAGCGCGTAGCGCTGCTTTGCACCCGCACACGCGCGATCCGTTCGCCAGCGACAGGCGAAAAGCTGAAGCGGCGTTCCCGCACATGCGGGATCGCACTCCACATGGGCTGCGGCGCGAGGCGACGTGGTTTATAGGGCAATTCATTGCCCGTCGAACGTCCTTGCCCTCACGAGGCAGACGGGCGATGAATCGCCCTACTACAAGCGGCGTAGTGCCTTATCCATCCAGAACTGTGATGAAAAACAAGAAGTTGCTTGCCCGGAGCGGATCCCGAAGCCTCGGGACCGTCCGTCGGAACGCGAAGGCATTCCGCTCCGGGGTTGCGGGCGCAGCCCGCCTTGTCCGAAGGTCACCGACGCCAATGGGCAGAGCGCTCTGAAGGAGCGCCGGAACGGGGAACGGAAACGGGGCCGCACGCGGCGGGATATCGGGCGGCTCCGCCGCGCCTACAGCGCGTGGGGCCTGTGGGGATGCCGCCTTTGTCCTTGGGCTGAAGCCTAAGGCCAGACTGCTACCATTCTCTGCACCATACTGATGCACAGGCTGACGAGACGGACGCAGGTGCAAGGTGGGAGGGCGAGAAAAGGTCAAACGCGTGGAACAGTGCACCGTATATGAGGGCGTATGCAACGTGCCGCTACTGTGACTTTTTTCCCGAACACGGGCTGCCTCTTATGCTAACAGGAAGAAGACGCGACTCGTGGGGCCGTGGGCAGCGGCGGATTGGGTGGTTTCTAGTGGGTGTGTTTGTGCTGGGGGGCACGTCGTTTGGGTTTGAAATCTGTTGCCGCCAGGCCAGCGAGCTGTGTGGGCGCGCGGGGCACGCGGATGGGGCCGAAGTGGGACATCGACACTGCGTCCTGACGACGGTTAGAGAGTTTACCCATGTGGGGTCTGTGTCGTCTAAGATAAGTGCTGCTGTTCGCGGGGGCTGGGCGGTGCGTACTGGGCTGAGCGAGGGTGATGCTGTGGTGTCCAAAGTGGGCCGTGATGAGGTGAGGGGCCAGCACTTCGGGCGGCCGGGGCCCGCGCTGTTCGTTCTCCACGCAGCGCTTTTGATCTAGGACTCGCCTGATTAAGGCGATGGGGCCTGCTTCCGCGCGATCGCTACAGGAAGGCGATCGGTTCGGGCTTCAGATCTTCGAGGCCCCTCCCGCGTCTTGTGCCGGGAGCCCCTCTCCATGCGCGCCCGTGGTGCGTGGGATTCATTGACTTCGCAAACCGCTCATGGTGAGCAGATGGCAGAAGGAGTGCATACTGTGTTCGATGCCAAATACCGTGTTGCCTTGTGCCTGTGCGTGCTTGTACTTGCCGTTCAGGGATGTCGGTCCGGGCCGAGCAAGGCTCTATGGCCCGAGCCGAGGCCGCTGGGGCGCAGCCTTGAGACGCCGGAATCGCCGCGCGAGGTGGATGGATCGGGCGCAGATGAGCGATCCCATCGGACGGGCGGAGGCGGAGTTCAGATGCCTGCGGCCGCGGCCGGCGGCGGTCCTGGCGGGTCGCTTCGAGAGCCAACCGGCCCGCTCAGTGCGCGACAGGCGCTGGCGCTGGCCCTATTCAGGAATCCCGGCTTCCGCGCGTCGTCTTGGGATGTCAGGGCCGCTGAGGCGAGACGACTCCAAGCCTCTTTGCGGCCGAACCCAGAGGCCGTGATTGAGGTGGAGGAGTTTGGCGGCGACCGAGATGGTTTTAGCCAGACGGAGCAGACGTACTCTCTGAGCCAGCTTATTCAACTCGGCGGCAAGCGGGCGAAGCGGACGCGCGTGGCTGAACTCGAGCGCCAAGTGGCAGGTTGGGCGTACGAGGCGCGGCGGCTGGACGTGCTCACGGAGGTGGCCCGGGCATTCGTGGCCGTGCTGGGGGCGCAGCGCAAGGAGGAGCTGGCCAAGGAGACGGTTCGCATCGCGCAGGAGGGATTGAGGGCGGCATCGGATCGGGTCCAGGCCGGGGCCGCGTCCCCTGTGGAGCGGACTCGGGCGCAAGTGGCATTGGCGAATGCCCGCACGCAATTGCAGCAGCAACAGCAGGCTCTTAAGGCTGCCCGGGTTGAACTGGCCTCCACGTGGGGGGCTTCTAAGCCACAGTTCACACGGGCCGTGGGCGACTTGGACAACGACGTGGCGTTGCCATCGCTCCGCGATCTGAACCAACGGCTGTCGCAGAATCCAGACCTCATGCGAGTGGCGGTGGCCATGACGCAGCGAAAGGCCGAGGTCGAGTTGGCGAGGTCCCGTCGGATTCCAGACCTGACCGTAGAGGCCGGTTTCCGGCGCATCGAGGAGGACAACACTGGCACGTTCGTGGCGGTCTTGTCGATGCCTCTGCCCATCTTTGACCGCAACCAGGGGGGCATTCGGGAAGCGCGGGCGAAGTTGCGCAAGTCCCAGTGGGCGCGGCAGTCTGCGGAAGTGCGGGTGCGCACAGCATTGGCCAAGGCCCACTCGGCCCTGGCCGCGGCGGTGCAGCAAAAACAGGTGTATGAACGCGACATTCTGCCTGGTGTTCGATCGGCTTTCCAGGCGATCGAGGAGGGCTACCGCCGCGGCACATTCGACTATCTGGATTTTCTGACGACTCAGCAAGAGCTTGCAGAAACGCGCATGAAGTACGTGGACGTGCTCGTCTCGCTCCATGGGACTCGCGCCGAAGTCGAACGGCTCATTGGTGAGTCGCTCACGCAAGCCACAGCTTCCCCGGCAACATCACAGGAGAAGAAATGATGATTAAGAAGATCTGCCTTGGAGCGGTCTCAGTTGTTCTTGTGGCCAGTCTCGCGGGTGCGGGATGGTTCTATTGGCCCAAGGTGTGGCCGCGCCTGCGCGAAGCCCGGGAATCCTGGCAGACGGCGCCTCACGGCGACGGCCACACGGATCATGATGAGGGTGAGGGCGAGGCCCACGATACGCGCACGGATCATGGCGAGGAAGGGCATGCTGAGGGCGACAAGGCGGAAGGCGAGCATGGGGCGGGTGGACATGGCGATGAGGCGGCCCCCGTGGATCTGAGCATGTCGGTGAAGGAGATCCTCGCGGCCCGGTGTGAGCACGACATGCCCACTCATCAATGCGAGGAGTGCCGGTATGAGGTCGGTGTGGTCAAGGTCTCCCCGTCCATTATGGTGGGCCAGCCCGGGCTCAAGAATGGTCTTGTGAAGACGATGAAGGTTGGCCGGCAGAAGGTCGCCACGACGATCGATGTGACGGGCGAGATCCAGTTGAACGAGAACGCGGCCGCGCACATCAGCCCGCGGATCCCGGGTGTTATTCGGTCCGTCCTCGTGGACGTTGGAGCCGTTGTGAAGAAGGGCGACGTGCTGTTCGAGATCCGAAGTGTCGAGTTGGGGCAGGCACTGAGCGAGTATCATAAGACGCAAACGATGGTTGCGCTGTCCAGGAAGAACTATGAACGGGAAAAGGGTCTCTTCGAGCGCAAGGTGGGGTCCGAGCGCGCGATGATCGAGGCGCAGATGGCGTTCGAGGAGCATCAAGCCCAGTTCAAAGCGGCCGAACTGAAGCTTCACGTGCTAGGCCTCACCGAACCCGACCTGGTGGCGCTTGAGAGTGCTTCTCACACGGCAGTAGCCGGCCGCCTGTCCGTGCGCGCGCCCTTGAGTGGCACGGTGATGGAGAAGCACGCGGTGGTGGGCGAGCTGGTCGAGCCGGGGAAGGACGCGATGTTGGTGGCGGATTTGAGCGACGTGTGGGTGTGGGCCAATATCTACGACCAGGATCTCGCCTCGCTTCTGGAGAGAAGTAAAGAAGGGCCGATCCCGGTGAAGGTCCTCGTCGCGGCATTCCCCAACCGCACGTTTGCGGGCACACTCGACTACGTGGGCGCTAGCATGGACGAACACACGCGCACGGTCAAAGTGCGCGCGACCGCCAAGAATGAGGATGGCCTGCTGCGGCCGGGCATGTTTTGCCAAGTCCTCGTGCCGTTGACCACCGCGGCAGAGGTCGTGGCGATCCCCAAGGCGGCCCTGCTCGAAGACGAGGGCATCCATTTTGTGTTCAAGCACGCGCAGGGCGATTACTACGTGCGCCGAGCCGTAAAGAAGGGCCGATCCTTCAATGGCAGCGTCGAGATCGTCGAAGGGCTTGAGCCCGGCGAGACGATTGTGGCCGATGGCGCCTTCTTGCTCAAGTCGGATGTGCTGCGCTCGAAGATGGGCGCGGGATGTGCCGACTGATCTTGCGCGTTGCATTTATTACTGGAGGACCCCATGCTCGACAACTTCATCCGATTCATCCTCAGACAACGCCTGCTCGTGGTCATCGCCACCGTGGTGCTCGTTGTGGCAGGCGTGTTCGCCTGGCAGTACCTGCCCATCGACGCGTTCCCCGACGTGACGAACGTGCAGGTCATGGTTTTGACCGAAGCGCCCGGCCTGGCGCCGGTGGACGTGGAACAGCAGATCACGTTCCCCATTGAGTTGACCATGCAAGGCCTGACAGGGGTGCGCCAGGTGCGTTCGCTGTCCAAGGCTGCGCTCTCTCAGGTCATTGTTGTGTTCGAGGACGACGTAGACATCTACTTCGCTCGGCAACTCGTGTTCGAGCGGCTCGCGGCCGCGAAAGAAGAACTGCCTGAGTGGGCCGAGCCTGAGATGGGGCCCATTAGCACGGGCCTGGGCGAGATCTATCAGTACACGCTCGAAAGCGACGTGCGTTCGCTCATGGAGCTGCGCACGATGCAGGACTGGCTCATCGCCCCCCAACTGAGGCCCATCCCCGGAGTGAACGAGGTCAACAGTTTCGGCGGGTTTCTCAAACAGTACCAGGTTCTGGTGGATCCCAACAAACTGGTCAAGTACGGCGTCACCCTTTCCGGTGTGGTCGAAGCCGTGGAGAAGAACAACGCCAATGCGGGGGGCAACTTCTTGATTCAGGGTTGGGAGCAGGCCTACGTGCGCAGCCAGGGCCTGATCCGGTCCATCGCGGACATCGAAGAGATTGTGCTCCATGCTGAAGATGGCACGCCGGTCTACTTGAGCGACGTGGCGGAAGTCGTCATTGGCCATCAGGTGCGTCAAGGCGCGGTGAGCCGCGACGGCAAAGGCGAGACCGTTGCGGGCATGGCCATCATGCTGAGGGGGGCGAACTCGAAGGTCGTGGTGGACTTGGTCAAGAAGGCCATCCCCAAGATCCAGGCCAGTCTGCCGAAGGACGTGAAGATCAACCCCTTCTACGATCGGACCGCGTTGATCCAGTCGTGTATTAAGACCGTGGGTGACGCGCTCATGCAGGGCGGCATCTTCGTGGTGGTGGTCCTCTTCCTGTTTTTGGGCAATCTACGGGCCGCGCTCATCGTGGCCTTGTCGCTGCCCCTGACCGCGCTGATCACGTTCATCTTCATGGGCCGGCAGGGCGTAACCGCGAATCTCATGAGCCTGGGCGGACTCGCCATTGCGATTGGCATGATCGTGGACGCGTCCATTGTGATTGCGGAGAACATTGCGCGCCACTTTTCGCTCCACGCGGGGTCGGGGCGCCCGCGCGCGCACATCGCGTTCGAGGCGGTGTCCGAGGTGGCCAAGCCGATCATCTTCGCGATCCTCATCATCGTGATCGTGTTTATGCCCTTGTTCACGCTCGAACAGATGGAAGGCAAGATGTTCAAGCCCTTGGCCATCACGCTTTGCTTTGCCATGTTGGGCTCGTTGGTTGTCGCGTTCACCATAGTGCCTGTCTTGTGTTCCCTATTCGTGAAGGGAAAGAAAGGCATAAAGGACAACTTGGTGGTGCGCGTGCTGAAATGGGGCTATCTGCCGCTGTTGTCGCTGGCCATCAAGCTGCGGTGGCTCACGGTGCTCGGAGCCGCGGCGATCTTCGCCGCCGTCATGGCCTTGGTGCCTAGCTTGGGCACGGAGTTCCTGCCCAAACTCGACGAGGGGGCCATCGCCATCAACGCAGTGCGCCTCCCGTCCGCGTCGCTCGATGGCTCGGTCGCGGTCGGCTTGCACATCGAGGAGCGCCTGCTGGCTAAGTTCCCTGAGGTGGACACCGTGGTGACGAAGACGGGCCGGGCCGAGATCTCGTAAGACCCCATGGGACCGGAGCAGAATGACATCTTCGTCATGCTCCATCCCAAGAGCGAATGGAAGACAGGCCGCACGAAGAAGCAACTCGTGCGTGCGATCCAGGAAGAACTCAGCGACATACCCGGCCTGCGCATGTCGTTCTCGCAGCCCATCTCGCTGCGCGTGAACGAGTTGATTTCGGGCATCAAGAGCGACGTTGCCGTGAAGGTGTTCGGGACCGACATGGAGACGCTCCGCGATTACGCCAACCAGATCGCTGGCATCGTTGGCGACATCGAAGGCACGGAGGACTTGAAGGTGGAGCAAGTGACAGGATTTGCCCAGATTGAGATCATCCCCGACCGCAAGGCCATTGCGCGCCACAAGATCAACCTGGCCGACGTCAACGAGGTCATCGAGACCGCGGTCGGCGGCAAAGTGGCGACGACGATCATCGAGGGGCAGATGCGCTTTGCGGCCCTCGTTCGGTTCCCGGAGCGTTTCCGGAACGATATCGCCTCGCTCAAGCGCATCCTGGTGCCCGCGCCCGAAGGGCGGCTGATTCCGCTGGGGCAACTGGCTCGGGTTGACAACGTCGAGGCTCCGGCGCAGATCAGCCGCGAGAACAGCATGCGCCGAGTCGTGGTGGAGTGCAACATTCGCGGCCGCGACATGGGCAGTTTCGTGGCGGAAATCCAGCGCAAGATCCGGCCCATCACCGAATCGCTTCCCACTGGCTACTTCGTGAGGATCGGAGGCCAGTTCGAGAACCAGCAGCGCGCCATGCGCCGGTTGGCGATCGTGGTGCCCATCTCAGTCTTGCTGATCTTCCTCATGCTGTTCTCCGCATTTGGGTCCATTCGCAGCGCCCTGCTCGTGCTCGCGAACCTCCCCTTCGCCTTGGTTGGCGGAATCCTCGCCATCTATCTGTTGGACATCAACTTGAGCGTATCCGCGGCCGTCGGCTTCATCGCCCTGTTCGGGATCGCGGTGGAGAACGGCACCGTGCTCGTGACGTTCTTCAACCAACTCCGGCAGCAGGGCATGTCCACGATCGACGCGGTGAAACAGGGCTGCGACTTGCGCTTCCGGCCCTTGCTCATGACCGCGCTGACCACGTTGCTGGGGCTGGTCCCCATGATCTACGCGACGGGCAGCGGTTCCGAGATCCAGCGTCCGTTAGCCACGGTCGTGCTCGGCGGCCTGGCCTCGGCCATGGTCCTCACGCTCTTCGTACTGCCGGCGCTGTACTGCATCGTGGAAAACAGGTCTTCCCTGCCCACAGCCGATGAAACTTAACGGAAAGGATTCGCCATGAAGATGATCCACGCGTACATCCAGCCGTTCATGTTGGAGAAGGTCGCCGATGCCCTGAGAGACATGCACGTGCGGGGCCTGACCGCGTCCGCGTGCCGCGGGTTTGGCCAATGCAGCGACCAAGGATCGCCACACTACCTCGATAAAGAAGTTGACGCGCACTTGGGCTTCGCGGCCAAGGCGAAAATCGAGATCCTGTGCCAGGACGCGGAAGCGGAAGACATCGTTCGCGCCATCCAAGTGAACGCGCGTACGGGCCGGCATGGCGATGGCAAGATCGCGGTCTCGGACATCTGTTCCGTGACGAGCATTCGGAGTGGTGAGACCGGCAGACACGTGCTATAGCCCAAGGCGCCCCAGGGCCGGTGTCCTGCCAGGCTTGCCGCGCCGCGGCAGGCCTCCGTGGCACACGCGGCATGTGGTGCGGCAGAATCCCCGCAGAGTTTTGCAGAGGGGACAGGCGCCCGCAAGTCCCTCAGCCGAGTCCCACGTCTAACGTCATCATCACGGTGAAGCCCAACATCGCCCCGACTGTAGCGATGTCGGTATTCTTCTCCATCTGGGATTCCGGAATCAATTCCTCCACCACCACAAAGATCATCGCGCCGGCCGCGAACGCTAGTGCATACGGCAACAGCGGTCGCATGAGCAAGACAGACAGCGCACCCGCCACCCCGGCGACGGGCTCCACGATGCCCGACAGTTGCCCATACCAGAAGCTGCGGAACCGAGAGAAGCCCTCTCGGCGCAACGGCACGGAGACCGCCGTGCCTTCTGGGAAGTTTTGGATGCCAATCCCGACAGCCAGCGCCACCGCGCCGGCGAACGTGGCCGATGGCAGGTTGGCCCCGAGCGCGCCGAAGGCCACTCCGACCGCCAGGCCTTCGGGAATGTTGTGCAGCGTGATCGCCAGAATCAACAGCGTGCTTCGATGCCAACTGGTCTTGATGCCTTCCGCGTCGGATAGGTCAAACCCAGGGTGCAGATGGGGGAGCACCTTGTCAATCCCCCACAGGAAGGCCCCACCGGCCAGAAAACCAACCGCGGCCGGCACCCATGGCGTGATGCCCATGGATTCGGCCATCTCAATCGCGGGCGCCAACAACGACCAGAAACTGGCCGCGATCATCACCCCCGCGGCGAAGCCCAGCATGCCGTCCAGAATCTTGCGGTTGAAGTTCTTGAACCCGAACACAACCGCCGCACCCAGGGCGGTGACGAACCAGGTGAAGCAGGTCGCGACAAGCGCCTGCATGACCGGATGGAGATTCTTCAGCCAATCAAGAGTCACAGGCGAACTCCCACTTCTGGACAATCCGCCGTGGCGGATCAAGGTTCAAGAATGTCGGGTCAAGCACGACTCCACGGTCCATCCCAGACGCGATTATTCGAACACAGCGGAGGCAGCAAAGTCAAACTACTGCCGTGTCATGTTTGAAATGCCGCGACAGGCTTCCCGAAGGTTGCCAATGTTCGGGAGGGTCTCGGCTCAGAGAGCCTCCCAGAAGTCGCCGCCCGTTGGTAGTGAGGCCCGTAAGGGCCTCCTGCGCGCGTGCCCACCGGCCGGACGGAGGCGACCCTTACGGGTCGCACTACGAGCGGGGTGCTGCCCGCGAGCGGTGAGGGGCTCGTGCTTCTGTTACGAAGGTTGGTGAATGCACCATGGCGGAATTAGCGGCCGAGCCCGATGGCGGGGGAGCCACCCCCCTCCGATCCCTCCGGCTCCAGCTCTTGCTATCCCTGAACGGGTCCATGCTTGTGGTCTTGGCGCTTTTCCTGTGCTGGGACGGCCGAGTTCACTGGCGCCAATTGCTGGATCAGAAGCGGGTGGTCATGCGTGAGGAAGCCAAGACTCTGCTTCCCGGCGTGTTTCGGCTCCGCGATGATTTAGAGGCTACCCAGGACTACATTGACGATGTCTGTAGCCTGATGTCGGAGAAGTCGTCACCCGGCCATCACATCGCCGTTCAAGTCGGCAACGTGGTGCTCCACGCGCAGGACAACTCTCAAGAAACAGGCCACATGCTAGCCGTCATGCGGGGTGCGACGGATGAGAATAGCGGGTTCGGCAATGCCAATGGCCAGGACGTCGTGGTCGGCCGCGCGACGCGAGGGGATGTGTCCATTTTTGTCTCCGAACGCATGTCCACCGTTCGCCGCGCGATTTGGGCCGACCTGCTTCGGCGTTCCTTGGGCGTGCTCTGTCTCGGCCTGATGCTGGGCGTGCTCCTCAACTTGCTCCTGACCCGCTTGGTCATCACTCCGCTTGGAGCCGTGGTGGAAGCCGTCCGCCAGATTGAATCCGGCGCTCTGGGGGCTCAAGTGCCTCCCATGCGAACCCGTGAACTTGCCTTTCTCGCGGCCGAGTTCAATGCCATGAGCCAGGCCCTGGAGGAAGCTGAGAGTCGACGGCACCGCCAAATGGAGAAGGCCCGAAGGATACAGGAAAACCTCATCCCTTCCGGACGCACCGAGTTTGACGCGTATGTCGTACACGTCTACCAGCCGGCCGAACACGTGGCAGGGGACTACTTCGACGTGCAACAGATGCCTGACCGAAGCGTGTTGCTATGCGTGGCGGATGTGACCGGGCATGGCGTGCCGGCCGCAATGGGAGCCTCGATGCTCAAGACCCTTTTTGCCTCAGCGGTTGAGCGCAGTTGCGATCCGGCACACATTCTGACGAACATCAACACGGCCTTCTGCCCGGTGTCTCTCGACGAGGATTTCGCATCTATGATCGTGGTGAACGTCAATAGCGCCAAGAGAAAGGCCGTCTATGCGAGCGCCGGCCATGAGCACGGCTATCTGCTATGCAAAGACGGTGGTATTGAGTTGCTCGAATCCACGGGGCCGCTGCTCGGTATTGACCATGGTTTGGAATGGGAGACGCGAGAGCTTGCTATTGGCCGGGGGGATCGCATTGTACTGGTCACTGACGGGATCATAGAGGCTCGGCTCAAAGACGACGAACTATTCGGCCGCGAACGCTTGGTGCGCGTGCTTGAAGACATGCGAACCTCGGCGCTGAAGGAACTTCCAAAAGCCGTTTTGAGAGAGATTGGAACCAACGAAGACTCTGAGGCGCCCATTGACGACATTACGTTGTTGGCGATGGAGGTCTAGTCCCGGCTTCCGCAGGTCGCTTGTGAGAAGGTCCCTCCCCGACAGATGCTCTGTCAACTGGACACACGGCACACCGCGGGCGCGGTGCAGATGGCCGCGGCTGCGGTGTTGAAGAATGAAATCCCACGGATGTCACCAGAGACCACGGATGAAGAAGGGGATCACGCCTCTGCCCAGAGCCAGGCCGAGCCGTGGGGTCTGGTCGGACACGCGGGGCGTTCTGGCGCCCATCATGCACGGTCGCCCGGCGCCGGGGGCTAGTGTCGCGTCCCGCCAGTTCGTTTACCCAATCCGGCGCACAGGTTGGGCAATGCCTGCCAATTCTGTCTGCCGCGACTCTCGGTGGATGCATCCCTTGCCCGGGGTCCGGCGCCTCATGTCGCTACGCCGTAGGCGTTATACCCCA
>JAJRTI010000348.1 GCA_024278415.1 Planctomycetota bacterium
TCGACTCCCTCCACATAGAACGGCCCGGTGAGGGGGTTGTATGCGAGCAGGCCTTCCCCCGCTTGGCGCCGCTCCCGCGGCAACTCGTTGCCGTCCTTGTCGCCGTTGCTCGAATCGAGGCAGAGGGTGTCGATCGGCTGCCCCGGCTCGATCCGCAATGCAGGGGGATGCGCGGCGTACGTGTAGTAGAAGACGTCTTGGATGAACGGCGTGTCTGACATCGAGATCTCCTTGTCGGGGGGCATCTGCGCCCTCCCCAAGCTTGACAACCTTCGGGAGGGTTCGCTGAGCTTCCGCATCACGTCCCCGCCGATTGGCCGGAGGCTACCACACGGAATCGCGTGGGGCAAGCCTCGCCCAGCGCAACGGAAACGGGCCGCACTCCCGCCCGTCACACGACTGTGGTAGATTGGGCGCGATGCCATCGCCTCCCAAAGATTCGCCCGCGGCCGCGCGCGGGTTCCTGCTCCACGTCTTCCATCTCCAGCAGCGGGGCCAGACCACGGTCTATGCGATCGGAAAGCTCGACACCGGCGAGACGTTTGGCCTGGTGGATGACCGCGAGACGCCAGGCTTCTACGTGCGCGAGTCGGAGCTGGCCGAGGCCCAGGAGTTGGCCGAGCGACAGGGCGTATCCGTCGAGCCGTGTGAGTGGACGACCATGGATGGCGAGCGCGTCGCTCGGCTGTCGTGCAGCCGCATCGCGACGTTGCGCGACCTCGATGAGCAATTTCGCAAGCGGGGTCTCCGCACGTACGAGGCGGACGTGCCGTTCACCAAGCAGTGGCTCATGAAGCACGGCTTGCGCGGAGCCGTCTCGATCCAAGGCGAACGCCGGCCGGGCACGGGCGTGGACTGGATATTCGTGAACCCCAGCCTCACGGCCTGCGACTTCGAGCCGGAACTCGCCGTGCTCGCGCTCGACATCGAGACCGACGCGGACGCGGGCGAGGTGTGGGCCGTGTCGCTCGTGGGCACGGGGACCGCGCCGAAGCACGTGGTCGAGGAGGTTCTCGTGGTCGGCGAGCCGGCGCCGAACGATCCCGACTACCTGTGCTGCCTGCCCGACGAACGCCAACTACTCGAAGCGCTCGCGGCGCGCATCCACGAGATCGACCCGGACGTGCTGACGGGCTGGAACGTGGTGGACTTCGACCTGCCGACGCTCCAGAAGTGCTGCGAGAAGCACCGCATCGAGTTCAACCTCGGCCGCACGCGCGATCGCTCGTGGTACCGCGAGGGCGAGCGTTGGGGCCAGAGCCGCATGACCCTCTACGGCCGGCAGGTGCTCGACGCGATGCACCTCGTGCGCGCCACGCTCCAGCGCTACGACGACTACAAGCTCGACACCGTGGCCCGCGCGATCCTCGGCCGCGGCAAGACGCTCGAGTCCGACGACGACCGCGGCATGCCGCACGTGATCGCGGACGCGTACGAGCACGACCGGCCCGCGTTCGCGGAGTACTGCCTCGAAGACTCGCGCCTCGTGCGCGACCTCCTCGAAGCCGAGGGCCTGGTGAAGCTGTCCCTGCGCCGGTGCATGCTCACCGGCTTGCCGCTCGAACGCGCGTGGGGCAGCGTCGCGGCGTTCGAGTTCCTCTACATGACCGAGTTGCACAAGCGCGGCATTGTCGCGCCCACCTGCGGCGTGGACCAGCCGGAGAACGTGGGCGCGCCCGGCGGCCTCGTCATGGAGCCCAAGATCGGGCTCTACACCAACGTGTTCGTGTTCGACTTCAAGAGCCTCTATCCGTCGCTCATGCGCACGTTCAACATCGACCCCCTCGCGCACGTAAAGGCGTGGCGGCCGACGAAGACGGACGTGATCCGAGCGCCCAACGACGCAGAGTTCGACCGCGAGCCGGGCATTCTGCCGGCCATGCTCGAACGATTCCACGCGGAGCGCGAGAAGGCCAAGGCCGACGGCGACGCGCTCGCGTCGTTCACGTACAAGATCGTGCAGAACTCGTTCTACGGCGTGCTTGCGGCGCGCGCGTGCCGCTTTGCGTCCAACCAGCTTGCCGGCGCGATCACCGGCTTTGGCCAGTACCTCCTCCGCTGGACGCGCGATCTGCTGAACGACCGGGGAGTAGACGTGATCTACGGCGACACGGACTCCCTGTTCGTGGACGCAGGCCTGCCGGCGGACCTGCCGGCCGGCCACGTGCGCGAGCGCGGGGAGGAGCTGTGCGAATGGATCAACGCGGAGCTGGGCAAGCACGTGGAGCGGGAGTACCGCGTCGAGTCGAAGCTGGAGCTGGAGTTCGAGAAGGTGTACACCCGGTTCCTGCTGCCGCCCATGCGCGGGTCGGACCGGGGCCGGGCCAAGGGCTACGCAGGCTTGGTCGTCGAAGGCGGAAAGGAGAAGCTGGAGATCGTGGGCATGGAGGCCGTGCGCCGGGACTGGACGCGGCTTGCGCACGAGTTGCAGCGCGACCTGCTCCATCGGCTCTTCCACGACCAGGGCCCGGCGGAGCTGGAGGCGTGCGTCGCGGAGTGGGTGCGCGCGCTGCGCGCGGGGGAGAAGGACGACGACTTGGTCTACAACAAGAGTCTGCGCAAGAAGGTCGAGTCGTACACGCGCACCACGCCGCCGCACGTGAAGGCCGCGATGCAACTCAAGAACCCGTCCGGCGTGATCCACTACGTGATGACCCTCGACGGCCCCCAACCCGTGGGCCACGTGGCCGCCGCGCTGGACTACAGCCACTACGTGTCGAAGCAGATCGAACCCATCGTGCGCACCATCGCCCAAGTGTGTCCGCTTGACGTGGACGCGGCGGTGCGGGGCGAGCAGAGCCTGTTCTGAGCCTCGCGCGGCACCCGCGCGTCTTGACGTCTGCCGGCTCGCCGCGCTACAGTGTGCGCCGCGAGCCGGGCGTACATGTTTCGCGTGCATACGACAAGAAGCGAGACGCGTAGCCGCATGCTAAACGCTCAGGTCCTCGCCCTGTCGGGCGAGAGGGATGCTTACGGCGGCTCATGCCACTGCTGGGCTTGCCCCAGCAGAGCAGTGATTGCCGACTACTGCGCAACGCCCCATCCCCCATTTCTCCCGTTTTCTGGCCGCTCGCCGAGTAGTCGGCAATCATCGCTGCACGGGGACGAGCCCCGTGCTGGCGTGTGGTCAAAGGAAACCAAAACAAGTTTCGACGGCGAAAACGCGACTCCGTTTCGCCCTTGCGGGCGTAACAGCGCACAGCCCGGCGTGTGAACGCACTCGACCCATCGCAGGAGCCTTGCCGTGCCGAACTTCGATCCCGTCCGCTTTGGCATCGTCGGCGTGGGCAACTTCGCGCGCAGCTACCTCAGCAGCATTCGCCAGCTCCAAGCGGAAGGCGTCGCGGAGTTCGCTGCGGCCGTCGTGCGCAATCCGGCGAAGTACCCCGAACAGTGTGCACAGCTTCGGGAGGAGCGCGTGCCGATCCTCGCGTCGCTCGACGAGTTGCTCGAACGTGGCGACGTGGACGTGATCGGCTTGCCCACTCCCATCCAGACACACGCGGCCATGACCGTGCAGTCGCTCGACGCCGGCTTCCACGTGCTCGTGGAAAAACCCCCGGCCGCGACCATCCAAGACGTGGACGCGATGATCGCGGCTCGCGACCGATCGGGCAAGCTCTGCGCGGTGGGCTTCCAACTCATCACCGATGCCGGCATCCAGACCATCAAGCAGATGGTTTGCTCCGGCGAACTGGGCGAGATCACGGCGGTCTCGGCCAACGGCCGGTGGAAGCGCCTGCGCAGCTACTATGACCGTTGCCCCTGGGCAGGCAAGTACAAGCTCGGCGACGACTATGTGCTCGACGGGCCGCTCAACAACCCCCTCGCGCACATCCTCAACAACGAGCTGTACTGCGCGAGCGCGGAGCCCGGCCAACTCGCCAAGCCGGAATGGGTCCAGGCTGAGCTGTACAAGGGGCACGATTTCATCGAGAGCGAAAACACGTCCTGCCTTCGCGCACAACTCGACAGCGGCGCCGCGCTGACTTTTTTTGTCACGCTCTGTTCGACCCGAAACCACATGCAGCAGATGGAGGTGGTGGGCACGAAGGGCTCCGTTTTCTGGGAGTTCAGCACGCGCTTGGTCCACCGCGGCGCCGATGGCAGCGCGCGCGAGCTGCCTTATGGCAAAGAGAACGCGGGTAAGACGGCGAACTGCCTCCGCAACGTTGCGCGGGCCGTGCGCGACCCCGGGGTGGAGCTGTTCACGCCCATCGAGGCCACGCGCAACTTCACACTCACGCTCAACGCTGCGTTCGAGTCGGCCAAGCGGGCCAAGCAGATCCCGGCCGAGTTCATCACCCGCGAGCCGGAGGGCGACGGCGACGAAGCGGTGTACGTGGACGGCGTCGAGGATCTTATCGAGGCCGGGTTCCACGAACGCAAGCTCTTCTCCGAGTTGGGTGCTCCCTGGGCCGCCCCAACCGTGCGGTTTCACACCGCGGGGTACCGCGAGTTCAAGATGGCGTGGTGACCTCGACGCCGCCGACCGCCTATGTGCACTTTCTGGGCTCCAGGACCACCTCAAAAAAAGTCGAACTTTTGCCATATTTATGCGTGCAATTGCGTCTCAGTTCTTGTATAGTATGTGGTCCATGCCCGACGAATGTCGCCGGGCCCACAGAAAAGCGGCTTCCCGGTAGGTCCTCAGCCCGACGGAACGTCACTTGTTTTCAGTTTGGAGATCGTCGGATGAGAATCTATGTTGGCAATATGAGTTTTGATACGAACGAGGGCGTGCTGCGCGACACGTTCGCTGAGTTTGGCCAGGTCGAGGAAGTCGCGATCATCACGGATCGCGACACGGGCCGCCCCCGCGGCTTCGCGTTCGTGACCATGGCCAATGACAGCGAAGGCCAGGCCGCTATCGACGGCCTCAACGGCACCGAGCTTGACGGCCGGACGCTGAACGTCAACGAAGCCCGCCCCAGGTCTGAAGGCGGCGGCCGCGGCGGCCGAGGCGGCGGTGGCGGCGGCGGCGGCCGGCGCGAGCGCTGGTAGGCCAGCCCTCCCTTAGACCACGATGCCTCATCACGTGAGGCATCCAGTAGTTCACAAAGCCCTGTCAGGCCTAGCCTGACAGGGCTTTTTTGTTGCCCGGACACTGCGCCCGCATCAGGAGCGCCACAGCCTCCCCCTACATGCTGAGAGTGCATCCCTGCCACGATGATGCAACACTTGGGCAGGTGTTGCATCATCGTTCCCCCGTTGGCGCACACAACTGTGCCGCGCGGCGGACGACGCCTTCCCCGGCGCCCCCAGTGCGCACGCGACGCGGAGCGGGCCGTGTCGTGCGCCGCACAAGGCCGCGGACGCGGGACTCTTCTGCGCCTATGCCGTAGAATGGTTGCATCGGTCCGTTGAGCCCGAAACGCTCACAGGAGCTGCGAGAGCCACCTCCATTTTCTGACGTCCGGAAACCCTTCAGATGCGACACGCCCTCCTCGCGGTCTTCGCCATTCCCGCCCTGTCACTGCACGCCGCCGCGCCCGCGGCGCTCGTGCTCCTCGACGAAGCCGATACCATCGGCAAGTGGGCCGGCGTGACGCTTGCCCGTGATCCTGTGCAAACGGGCATTGCATCCGCCGAATGGCGCGGCGCCGGCGCCGGCGGCATGGCCAAGCTCGACCCCGCGCCCGCGGACTGGAGCCAATACAACGTGCTCGCGTTCGGCCTGCACTCCAGCACCGCCCAGGAGCGGCAGATCATCCTTGTCGCAGTCAGCACTGAAGACGGGAAGCCGTGGAGCTACTTCATTCACAAGATCAAGGTCGACTGGCGGGGCTGGCGCACGGTGCGCATCCCCTTCGCCAAGTTCGGCCGCGCACGCACGCCAAAGGGCTGGCAGGCGATCGACAGCCTGTGCTTCTATTCGCGAGGCTGGGATATCGAGCCGCTCAAGGGGAGCGTGATCCACTTGGACAACGTGCGCCTCGAATACTCGGCCGAAGTCGCTCGCCGGCGGCAGCCCCGGCGCAAGAAGACGCCCAGCCCGAAGCTTGAGCCGTGGCAGGGCAAGCTCGCATTCCCGGCGTTCCCCTGGGACGACGTGTTTGCGTTCGCGAAGCGCGACAAAGAGGCCGGCACGCTGCTGCGGCACATCGTGGAGACCGCGCAGAAGCACCCCACGCGCCCCATAGCGACGCGCAAGTTCCGGCTCCAAGACATTCCCGAACGCGAGCGCGACGGCCGCTACAAGTACGCCGGCGACAATGCCGAGGTCTTCGCACTGGCGATGCACGACTGCCGCAACGCCGCCTGGCTCAACCGCTACATGGCGCCCATGGCCGTGGCCGCGCGGTACACGGGCAAGCCCGAGTACCGCGATTGGGTCGTGCGCCAGCTCCGTGAGGTCGCGACGTGGAGCCCGCTCCAGCGCCCGGGCTGGACTCAGTACCGCCCCACCGCGAAGCTCGCACCCGGCGGCGACGGCAACTGGCTCGCGACCGGCTACGCCATGCGCGCGATCGTGCATACGCTCCTCCTCGTGGGCGACCGGCTGCCAGGCGATTTGCGCCAGCAGTTGCGCGATCTGCTCCAGAAGGAAATCGACAGCATCCAAGACGACTGGCAGAGCAAGCGGCCGTGGTTCGTGCGCGCGGACTACCCCGCGACGAACCAATGGGTGCTGCCGACCGCGGCCATGGTCTATGCGTGCCTCTACCTGGGCGACGAGCGCAACCGGGCCGCGTACGAGATGGGCGTGCACAACCTCGCGCGCACGTGCCTCGCACAGGGCGAGGACGGCAGTTGGTCTGAGGGGCTGGCGTACGGGCTCATGAGCGCGGAGTATCTCTTCTGGGCCGCGTGGGCGCTCGAACGCAACGGCGACCATCGGCTGCTGCGCTACGGATTCCCGCGCAACTTCAGCGACTGGGTCATCCACATGGCCATGCCCGGCGGATACTGCGTGAACGCATTCGACTGCGGCCGCTACAAGATAGGCGACCAGCCCCCCCACTCGTTCCTCTTGAGCACAATGCTCGTGAATCGGCCGGAAGCGTACTGGGCTGGCGAGCATCTTTTCAAGAGCATGCCAGCCACGCTCGCGGGGCTGCTGTTCCGCTACTACTCCGGTACGCAAGAGCGCCAGCAGGCCGAGCCCAAGCCTTACGCCTTCTTCCCGCACCAACAAGTGCTCACGTGGCGCTCGGGCTGGGACGAGAAGTACGCGATGGGCCTCTGGATTCGCGGCGGGTCCGTACGGGACTCGCATTCCCACCGCGACAACGGCCACCTCTCGGTGTACAACGGCCGGGAGCCGGTGCTCATCGAGGCCGGCACGCCGAGCTATTCGGACCGTGAGATGTCTATCAAGTACTCGCCCGCGGCCGGGCACAATGTGTTGCAGATCGACGAAGTGACGCCTGCGGGCCGAGGGCGCCACACGCCGCTGACCGTCGATCGCATGGACGCGACCGGAGGCAAAGTGGCCATCGACGGCACAAACGCGTCCAACTCAACCGAAGAGTGGATGCGCACCGTCGCGTGGAGCCAAGCCGGAGCCGTGACCATTACCGACACGGTCGAACTCATGCGCGACGTGGAGCCCCACACCGAGTACTTCCGCTTCCACACCGGCAGCTCCACGCCAGTGGACCTGTCCGGCGCGGGCGCGACGTGGACCGCGGCCTGGGGCGCGAATACGATGACCTTCGCAGCGGACAGGGATATCGCCGTCGACCAGGTCGAGTGGCCCGACCGCTCCGGCCCGCGCGGGCACGCGTGCATCCGAATCCGTCCGGTGAAGGCGGGCCGCGCCCTGCGCCTGACGACGAGCTTGCGCTTCAAGCGCGCCAAGCCCAAGGACGCGGGCTGCCCGACTCGCGAGGAGTATGAGAAAGCCCACGCCAGCGCCAAGTCCGGCCGCGACCTGTTCGTGCTCCAAGCCGAAGACATGACCGGCGGCGACGGGCGCTTCACGCTGTCGGACAAGAAGGTCGGCGCGGCGAAGTGCATCTACAACTGGAACGATCCCGGCCAGACGCTCGCAGCGACGATTGATGTCAAGGCCGCGGGCTGGTATCGCGTCCTGTTCAAGTGTTGCACCGGCGCGAACTACGGCACGCCTGTGCGCAGCTTCGCGATCGACGGCCAGATCCCCTTCAAGGCCGCGGCCGCGATGGTCTTCCCCGACACCGGCGGGTGGAGCAACGGCCGCGACGACTGGGAGCTGCGCGTGCTCGGCCAGGATGCCGCGGCCGAAGGCTTCCGCTTCTTCCTCGCCAAAGGCAAGCGCCACATCAGCTTCACCAACGAAGAAGGCGGCGGCCTGAACGTGGACTACGTCGTCGTCTACCCCTCGGACATGCCCAAGTCCGAAGCCATCCTGCGCGTAGAGCCCGCGCGAGCGAAGTGAAGATCCACCGCGCGAGCGCGGACACCGGGCTAGAAATGCGACCGGCGGTTGAGGAGGAAGGAGAGGAGGGCCTTGTCGAAAGGCTGCGCGGTGTCCACGAGCACATAGTCGATGTTGGCCTTGCGGCACTCGTCGGCCAACTCATCCGTGAAGGCCCGGACCTGCCGCAGATAGTCTTCACGGATCCCCTTGGCGTCCGCGACGATGCGCTCCCCGGTCTCCACGTCGCGGAACCGCAGCGGCCCGTCGAAGTCGAACTTCGCCTCGGCCTCGTCGAGCACGTGGAACACGATCACGTCGTGGCCGCGGTAGCGAATGTGGTGCAGCGCGTGGAGCAAGTCGGGCACATCGGCATAGAGATCGGAGAACACGATCACGAGCCCGCGGTCCCGCAGCAGTTCCGCACCGGTGTGGAGACAAGCAGGCACGTCGGTGCGCTTGCCGGCGCGGGCCTTGGACAGTTCGGAGATGATCGCCACGAGTTGGCTGCGTTTGCTCTTGGGCGGGAGATAGCTTCGGACTTCGTCGTCGAAGGTCACGAGCCCCACCGCGTCCTGCTGGTTGATCATCATGTACCCCAGCGCGGCCGCGAGGCAGGTGGCGTACTCGAGCTTGGTCATCTCGCCCCGATAGGTGTAGGCCATGCTCGCGCTCATGTCCACGAGCAGATAGCAGGCCATGTTCGTCTCGGCCTCGAACTTCTTGATGTAATACTTGTCCGTCTTCGCGTAGACGTTCCAGTCGATGTCCTTGATGTCGTCGCCCTTGACGTAACGCCGATGCTCGGAGAATTCGGTGCTGAACCCCAGGAACGGGCTCGCGTGGAGCCCGGCGATGAAGCCCTCGACAATGAACTTCGCCTTCATGTCGAGCCGACTGACCTGGCGAATCACGTCGGGCCGCAGGTATTCTTCGATATTGGGCACGCGAGATAACCGATGGTTGATGGCGGAAGCCATCGGACGGAAAATGGGCGCGGATGGATTATAGTGCGGCCCGCCCGCGGAAGGAAGGGGGTGCGTCACGTGCTATCGCGAAAAAGAGGCGACGGTGCCGTTCATAGTAGGGCGATTCATCGCCCGTCGGGTACCTTGGGGAGACGGGCGATAAATCGCCCTGCTACAAACCACGTCACCTCGCAACGCACCTAGATCCAGAACACCATGTTCCCCATTTCCCCGGTGATTTTGTCGATCACAAACCAGACGCCGGCCGCTGAGTACTGCCCCAGCACGAAGCCCAGGAAGAGATTCTGCCCGGCGCGGAACAGCTTGTGCCCACCGTAGCGCAAGATCGTGGACTTCACGAGCCACGCGAGGAAGATGCTGAACCACAGGTTGTTCAGCCACCCGTTGGCGCCGATGGCCCACCCGAGGGGATGCAGCGGCCACCAGAGGAAGTTGCGCTGCATGAACATGAGCACGGCCATGACAGCCGCGCCCACGCCCTTGAGCGCCCACCCCAGGCCGTCGGGCCCGGAGGGCTTCTCGATCTTGAGCGCGATGTAGCTGTACGCGACGCGGCTGTTGCCCTTGAAATACCAGTCGTTCAGGTTCAGGCCGCCGTACGTGTAGGAGAGGTACAAGATCATCAGCGACGACACAACAACGCCAATAACCACCGCGATGGCCATGGCCCAGAACATGGGCCGGCGGCGCTTGCCCACGTTCTCCGACAGCTTCAGCCCGTGCATGGCCGACGACATGCAGAAGGTGCGGATGTCCGCGGCCCAGATGTAGGTGAAGCCCAGCGTGGCGAGGCCCGCGGGGCCGATGGCGCTACAGCCAATCGCAGACACCAAGGCCGGCGGCGCGATGCACGGCGCAATGAGCGTCGGCACGCCGCCCTCCGCAACCACGCGCGTCACCCCCACGAAGATCATCATCGCCAGCAGCACGAACACGAGCGCCACCCAGAACGGCATGCCGCTCACGCTCAGCCAAAACGCCATAAACAGCACGCCCAAGACCCAGCCCCAAAACGCGACGCGGTACGACAGCACCTCGTCCGAGTCGTCCACGCTGTCGTCGCCGACCGTGGCCTTGCGCACCACGTCAGCCAGATGGCGCCGCGCGGCCCACAGGCCGTAGACGATGAGCGTGACAAACGCGCCCATGCCCAAGTGCTTGAGGATCGGAGACGCCGCGCCGTACGTGCCCATCTGCTCCGTGCTCTAAAAGCCCATGACCTTGCAGGTGGCGTGCAGCGCGCCAAAAAACAGGTTGAAGAACCACAGGCCGAACGCGGTCTTCACGTTGATGAAGTACGCGAAGCCGATGACCGGGAAGCTGATGCGGAACTGGAGCGTCCACACGCTTGGCACGATGGGCACCGGGTGCACGAGCTTGATGCTCGGCATGAACTCGTAGTAGTGGTGGATACCGTTGATGCTGCTGATGAGGAACGGAATCGCGAAGCCGACCCACATAAGTTTGCTCTTGAAGAACGGCCGCACGAGCGAATCGCCGTCGCCCTCCCGCACCATGTCCAGCGGCAGGCGCACGAGGGGGAAAATGAGACGCTCCCGCTCGACCCACTGCCGGCGCAGCAGCACGCTGGCGCAGATCATGACGAAGTACATGGCGAACAGGAACGGCAACCACACCGCAATGGGCTTGGCCCACGCGGCCCAGGGGATGCCGGCGCCTTGGGGCGCGCCCTCGAAGAACTGGCGAATCGCTTCCCGTCCCTGCGGCACAAACCACGGGTGCACGTGCGGCAGGATGATGCCTTCCCAGTTGTTCTCCGGCGTGGCGAAGTAGGAGACCCCCGCGATCATGGGAAGAAACTGCGAGCCCAGGCCCATGGTGGCGATGGACGACGTGACGAGGACCATCACGTACACCACAATGAGTTCACGCGAGCTAAACTCCCATGTCTTGGAGAGCGCCTTGCCCAAGGGCATGAGCAGGCCGACAAAGACAAAGAAGAGGAAGATGCCGCCCGCGGGCATGTGATCGATCGCGAGGTAGCTGCCGTGGACGATGTTGATGCTCAAGTGGCCCATGACGACCACGAGCGTGGACAGCACCATCCCGACGAGGAACGCGCGGAAGGTGAAGGTCGGCGGGTTAGCTTCGGGGGCTTCTGGCATAGGGCGTCTTCGGTCGGTGGGCGTAGCGCCGGAGCGCGGCTGCGCGGACAGGCGAATCCGGAGGGCTCTGGCGTGCCGAAAAGACGCGTATTCTATCGGATTGCGCTAGAGATGGGAAGGGGGCGAAGGGCAGGAGTTTGCCCGCCGCCTGTGCGCGCGTCA
>JAJRTI010000349.1 GCA_024278415.1 Planctomycetota bacterium
GCACTCCGCGTAGAGCACGTCGCCGATGCGGCCCGACTCGACGACGCGTTTGTATTCGTGGATGTAGCCCCAGTAGCAGCAGTTCTCCGCGAGCATGTACTGGAGCCCGGTCTCGCGCACCTTGCGCACGAGCTGCTCGCAGGCCTCCAGGGTGATGTCGGCCGGCACCTCGCTGAGCACGTGCTTGCCGGCGTCGAGCGCCATGCAGCAGTGCTCGGAGTGGTCCGGCGCGGGGCTGGCCACGACGATGGCGTCGACGTCCGAGTTGAGCAGCCCCTCGTATTCGTCGAAAACCAGAAGGCCATCGCCCAGCGCGGCCCGCGCGGCCTCCTGCTGTTTGGGGTTGCGGTCGCAGATCGCTACGGTCTCCGTGTCGGGCAGGTCATGGAACTGCTTGGCGAAGGTCATGCCGCGGCGCAGGCCGAGCACGCCGACTTTGAGGGTGGCCATGGGGGGGGCTCCAGGTGAGGTCCGGGACAGTGCCAATACGGTTCAGCACGCGTATTGTAGCCTCGCCGGCGGCAGTGGCAAGGGGATACCGGTGTGGCTCCCGGAGATATGGGCGCCACTGGCATCGGATCGGAACGCACTGACGTGCGCGCTACGAACAAGGGCCGCGCGCTTGTAGCGCGCTCGTAAGAGCGTCTCCCGCAGGGAAGGTCCCTCAGAACGCAGGCCAAGAGGGGCGCCAAACGCGCGCCGAAAGTGGGCGAACCGGTCCACTTCACCTCGTCGCCACGCTTGACAGCGACACAGAATATGGCTATTCTGTACGCATCTACGGCATGGAATAGTCCAATGAGATATGTCACACGCACGAAAGACGAAGAGATCCGGGCGTTCGTCGAGGACCCTCGTCCGCACAAGCCTGTGCTGCTCGTGGAGGGGGCACGACAGGTGGGCAAAACATGCCTGGTGACGCACGCGCTCGCCCAGATCAAACGGCAGTCATTGTGCCTCAACTTGGAGCGTGACACGCTGTTTCGCGCCGAAGTCGATGCGTGCAGCGAGTTTCGCGAATTCGAGGGATTGCTTGGCGACCGGTACGGCTTCGACGCGGGCTCGGGCACGATCCTGTTCGTCGACGAGGCGCAAGAAAGCAAGAGGCTTGGAGGCTTCGTGCGTTTCATGAAGGAAGATTGGGAGCGAGCCACCGTCATACTGTCGGGCTCCACATTACGGCGGCTCTTCCGGGGCGATACGCGGTACCCAGTCGGACGCGTGCAGGGACTGGTAGTGACCCCGTTCTCATTCACCGAGTTCCTGTCAGCCGCAGGCAAACGCCAGATACTGGAAGCCGTGCGTGGCCGGCCCGAAGACATATCTCCGGGTCGCCACCAGCGCCTCCTTGAACTCTACGATCGGTTCCTTGAGACCGGGGGACTTCCGGAGGTTGTTATGGCCGGGCTCCGCGACGAGGACCACGAAAAAGTCCGCGCTCAGATCCTCGCCGACTACCAGGCCGATTTCATTCGCCTCTTTGGGGAGGAAGCCATCCACATCGTGGATGCGTGTTTCAGAAGCGTGGCCAACTTCGTGGGCAACGTGTCAAAGAACACCTCGGTCATTCCGAATCCGGGAACCCACGTGAACGCGAAGATCAACGAAGTCTTCTCCCGCTTGGAGTCGTGGCGCCTCATTCTGCGGTCGGACCAGCGCGGCCCTTCGCCTGAGGGCGGACACAAGTACCTGCCCAAGCGCTATCTCTTCGACACCGGCATACTCCGGCATGTCCGCGAGTCCGCAGTGCCCCCCATCAGTGTGCTGGCCTCTGCGCCTGCCGCGATCCGGACGATCCTCGGCGGAGTGATTGAGAACCAAACCGCCATCGATCTGGCCAGGCACTGCGACGAGCTTACCGGGTGGAAGAAGGCGCCGTCAGGAGGGGAGATCGATTTCATCCTGCGGCTGTCTGACGGCCGCGCAATACCCGTGGAGTGCAAGGCGTCGCTCACGATCAACAGGAGGCACATGCGGGGCGTGCTCGATTACCTTCGTCTCCTCTCACTGCGAACGGGCGTGGTGGTCAGCCTCGCGCCTCACGCGGTCACGCCATTCGAGGATGGACGGCAAATCATCAACATCCCGGCGTACCTTGTGGAGCGATTGCCGGATCTCGTTTCCGGCTGAGGGGATCGGGTACCGCGCAGTCTCCTGCTGCTTCACGAAGAGTTCCACTCAGGATCCCACGGATGGCAAAACGGACCCACGGATGGATTCCTATCTTCTTATCCGTGGGTCCGCCCTGCCATCCGTGGGGTAAAGTCTTCTTTGAGAAGTACGCGCGTCACGCGCAAGAGTTTCGAAGCGGGAGTTTCCCCACGAAGGTTTTCTGATTTGAGCGGCCAATGCCGCTGGCTGGTAGTAGGGCGATTTATCGCCCGTCCTTCCGCCTAAAGCAACGGGCGACAAACCGCCCTACTACTGAACAGCCGGCTCGCCCATTCCGCTTGTGCGCACATCACAGTGGTCACACCCCCCCGGCCACACCGGCCTTGGGATGGGACCATCGCGTATTCTGGGGAAACTCGTGTTTCGGAGCAAGCCCCTATTCCCCCGCGACCACCTGCACGCGGACGTTGTCGAAGTAGGCTTCGGCCGGCGCGCCGGGTTCGCCCGCGGCGAGATGGAAGTACGGGCTATACCAGTGAACCTTCGGGTACTGGCCCGGCCGGTCGGGGATGAACGCGATGTTGGGATAGGTCATGCGCTCCCCGTCCTGGCTCACCGTGACGTCGAACGTCCCCCGCGCACCCAGCGAAATCGGCCGGCACAGGATGGCCACGTGGCCCCATTGTCGAGGCTTGACGGGGAAACCCAGGGCGATCTGCTCCCGGCGCCCCTGCTGCACGGATACGCCGCCCGGCCCGCCGATGGCGATGCTGACCACGGCCCGGTTGCCGTCGCCTCTCAGCACGACCACGAACGCCCTGGCGTCCGAATCGAACAGGGCCGGCAGATACCAATCGAAGTCGACTTGCAGGCAACTCTTGGCCTCTCCTCTGACGGCGCCGCTGATCATGGGCTTCCAGACCGTGCCGCCGGCGCGCGTGAGCTTCATGCAGCGCTTGCCCGCTGCGCCACCCGCCGGGGCGGCCGCGACCGCGGCCGAGTTGCCCTTGTCCACGAACACGAGCCAGCCTTTCGGCTTCGCTCCCACCGCGTCGCGTTCGAAGTCAGTATCCAACAGCACCGTCCCCACCGGGCTGTCCGCCGCCAGGAGCGCGCCCGCGAGCATGAGGACCGCCGCGGTTGAGGCGAACCGGCTACCACCGGGTAAAGCCATAGGGATCGTCCTCTTTCTGTAGGGGTTCGCAGTATAGCAAGCTCACATCCGCGACCGCAGGCTCCTTCAGCAGCTCAGCCCGGCCGGGCGGGCTCACACGCGCGGTCTTGGGAATCGTGAGACAGGGTGCGACCCTGAGGTCGCCGGGATCGCTGACCTGGCACCAGAAGCCGAACCCTCCGCTGCCGGACGCGACTTTCATCTCCAGGCGGTTCCATCCTTGCATGAGGGGAACCTGGAGCCGAATCTCGCCTGGCCGCGGTGCGTGGCGGGCGCGGCCCGTCCGGCCTTGGTCGACGAGGGTCTCGCCGTTCACCCGGAACACGCACCAGTAGTCGCTCGACAGCGCGAAGGTCGCCCGCCGGGGAACGCTCGTGTAGATGTGCGTCACCGCGTACGCGACGCGGCCCACCTGGGGCGGCGCGAGCCGCGTGAAGTCAAGGTAACCGTTCTTGTCCGCGCTGCGCAGCCGCCACTCGAAGTTGTGCTTCGATGCCGCGGCAGGCTTCGCCACCCACCGCTCCGCCGGCAAGAGCGATTGCAGGCCGGGGAAGTTGTTGCGCTCGCCGGCGCCCGCGGGCGCCTCCGCGGCCTCGTCGAGCACCTGCCAGAGCCGGACATCGACCATGGGCGCATACCGGCGAGGCGAGAGGAACTGCTCCGCAATCTCGCGCCGCGTCGCCGCGCCCAGGTTGCACAGCAACTGGCGATAGAACTTGCGCACGTTCCACCGGGCGCGGCGCAGGTTGTGGCTCCCGTCCTCGAGTCGTCGCCAGTCGAGTTGGCTGAAGACCCACGTTCCTTTGCCCTCGTCGAGTCGGAGCAGGAGGCCGTCGAGGAGGCGCGTCGCCTTCGCAGGGAGACCGGCTTCGGCGAATGCGTTCAGATCGAGGAACGTGCGCCAATGCAGCAGTTGCGGCCCGATCCCGCGGAGCAGGGGCTCGTCCACGCGCAGCGCGAGCGGCGACACTCGCGCCATTTTCGTGAGCCCTGTCGCCAGACGCCACGGCAACCGAACGTTCTGGAGTCGCTCTTTGCTCTGCGGCAACACGAGCGCGGCGCCTCCCGCGCGGACGAACTCATGCACCGCACTGCCAGGCGCGGCCGCGCTCGCGAGGCTGTCGGACCCGACCACGAGAAGGTGGGATGAAGGCTGTAGCCGACCGGGCGCGCTGGGCGTCCCTATCGCTTCCTGCTCGAAGCCCAAGCCCTCGACGAAAGCCGCCGTCTCCTTGTCGCGCGTCGACAACACCACACGCTTCGCTTGCGCGTGCGTGTCATCGGAATCGAGCCAGGCAATCAGGTTGCTGGCGAGAATGTCCGCGGCGGGCTCCTGCCCGATGCGACCCGTCAGGTCGAGTTGGCAGAACACGACCTGACCCCGACCGTGCTCCCACTGCAGCAGCGGCGAGTACGCGAGGTCGAACTCGCACTCCAGGAGCGGCGTGAACGCGCCCCGATGCGGCGTCTCGATCACCACGGACGCGACCGACATTGCATTGCCCCAATGCGGCGCGTGGGGCCAGGGCCACACCTTCATGCCCTCCGACGTGGCCGGCAGGAGCCGGCCCGCTCCGCGCCAGTTGATGAGGTCGGCCGGCTCCAAACCCTTGAGGATCGGATGGTGGGCCACCCGCGGGAAGACGTAGCGGGGCACGACGTCCTGTACGCGGAAGCCCATGGCCTCGAGGCTATCGACCTCTTGCTCGAACAGCACGACGCGCAGGCCGCGGGCGATGTCGTCGAGCGTGAACGGGAGCCGCTTCTCCTGGCTGAGCGCCTTGTATCCGACGACTAGCACATCGACCCCGCGCAGGTCGCCGCCCGGCGCGAGCGGCTCAGCGCTGAAGCCGAGTCGCTTCAGTTCCTCGGTGGTCTTGCCCAGAGGATCGAAGATGCGCCAACGCGAGTTGGCCCGGGGCGCGTCTGAGATAGGTGGGAAGACCGCGAGTTGGAACCGGTCTTTGGCGACGGCCTTGCCCGTGTCGTCTTTGGCCGCGATCTTCAGCGTCGCGTGGGTCCTTGCCGCGGCCTGTGGCGCGGCAAGGCGCAAGGGCCGCTTCTCGATGGCGCCGGGACCGAGCGAGAA
>JAJRTI010000350.1 GCA_024278415.1 Planctomycetota bacterium
AGCTCGCCACGGTGCGGCGCGTCGAGTTTGACGAAGATGCCGATGTCCTGCATTTGCCGCACGATGCGCGTCGCCTCGACCCCATACCGCGCCGCGCGCAGCGCGGTCAGAACCCCGGCCGCGGACAGGCCGTACTGCGCGAGCCGGCGATTGTCGAGCCGCACGCGCACCTCGGGCGACTTCACCTTCGTGTTGTTCACCACGTTGCCAATGGCCGGGTCCGCGGCCAGAATCGTCTCGACCTGGCCCGCGAGCGCGATGAGCGTGTTCTCGTCCCGGCCGTATACGGTCACACCGAACAGCGCGGGCAGCCCGGAGAAGCTCTCGTCGATCTTCTCCTGCGTCGGCTGGTGGAAGAGAAACACAAGCCCGTCCAGGTTGGCGAACGCGGCCCTGAGTCGGTCCATGACGTCGGAAAGCGACCGGCGGCGTTGGCCTTTTGGCTTGAGCTTAATCATGAGTTCGCCTCGGTTGACGCGTTCCATGAGGTAGCCCCGTTGAGGGGACCCGGTTCGGCGGTACACACAAGCGACCGCGGGGTCGCGGAGGACGACACGGTCGAGCGCATCGCCCACGCGGTTGCTTTCGGCGAGCGACGTGCCGGGCGGCATGGTGTATTCGACGAGGATGGCCCCTTCGTCGACGGGCGGCAGCACGCGCGCATCGCCGAGAAAGCCCGCCAAGCCGCCCACGCCGAGCGAGAGAACCGCCGCGGCGAGCACGAGCCCCCTGTGCCGAAACGCGAGCCGCAGCGTCGCCTGGAGCGCTTGGCTCAAGCGGGCCACCACGCGCGCGCTCAGGGCATCCGGCCGAGGCGAAGCCCACCCCTTCTGGCCGAACAGCATCGGAATCAACGTCAGCGATAACACGAGCGAGAGCAGCAGCGCAGCGCTGATGGTGAGGCCGAAGGGCTTGAGGAACAGCGCTCCGAGGCCGCTCACGAGCACCAAGGGCAGAAAGGCTGCGGCCGTGGTGAACGTGCCCGACGCGTCCGCCGCCGCGATTTCGGCCGCGCCTTCGAGGCTCGCGGCCTGTTCGCTCGCGCCGCGTTGCCGATGGCGAAAGATGTTTTCCGCCACCACGATCGCGTCGTCCACAATCATGCCGACGGCCAACGCGAGTGCGGACATGGTGACGACGTTGAGGCCCACGCCGAGCCCGCGCATCACGGCCAGCGTCGCCAACAGCGTGATGGGGATCGTCGCGGCGACGGCCAACGTTGGGCGAACGGACCAGAAGAAGAAGAACAGCACGACGACGGCAAGCCCCGCGCCCATCAGCAGGCTATCGAGGATTGCACCGCGCGCCTCGACGATGATTTCCGACTGGTCGTAGAACTTCTTGATAGTCGTGCCTGGGGGGAAGAGCCCTCGTAGCGCCGCAATCTTGGCCGCGGCCTTGCGGGCCACGCGGATGGCGGACGCCGCGGGCTGTTTGCGCACGACGAACGCCACCGCGGGCACGCGGTCGCCGTGCACCTGGTAGTGCCGCGGGCGGCGGCCCTTCGCCACCGCCGCGAGCGTGTCCAGCGTCACGCTCTGCCCCGCACCCACACGAACGGGCAGGGAGCGGATGTCGTCGATGCTCTCAAGCCTGCCGTCGCCGCGAACCAAATACTCCTGCCCCGACCGATTCATGAACCCCGCGACCGAGACGCGATTGGCCTGTGCCACGGCGTCCACGATGCCCTTCGTCGTGACGCCAAACTGCGCGAGCGCCCGCGGCGTCACGGAGATCCAAAACGCGGGCTCATCGCCACCGAGAACCTGGACCGACGAAACGCCATCGACCGACATGAGCCGGCTGGCGATCTGTTGCCGCACGATGCGGCGAAGTGTCACCGTATCCGCACCGCCGTACACAACGTAGCCGAGCGTCTCTTGGAGCGTGGTCCCGATGTTCTCCAGCCGCGGCACGGCCTCGCGCGGCAGCACGTTGCGCACGCGCGCGAGCCGGGCCTGCACCATCTGCCGCGCATTCTGCGCACTGACGCCCCAGTAGAACTCCACGGTCACCTGCGACATGCCTTGCGCGGACGCGGACGCCACGCGCTTCACGCCGATGATGCCCCGCATCTCGCCCTCGATGGGCCGCGTGACCAACAGCTCCATGTCCTCCGGCGCAGCACCCGGATAGTGCGTGATGACGTTCACCACGGGGATGTCCAGATTCGGAAACAAATCGACCGGAAGCCGCCGCGCCGCCAAGAGCCCGGACAACAGGGCCAGCGCGACAGCCAGCGCCGTGAGCCGCCAGTTGGCCGTAACCCATCGAATGAACGTTTTCAAGATCGCAATCCTCGTGCGGAAGATCTCTGCGGTGCGGGGAGGGGGGGCGGGGGGACGCTGCTCTTTACCCACATGGTTCCTCGCTGTTTGGTGTGGGCTGAATGGCGATACGGCTCGCCGGCGGGTCGCAGGATGCGAAGCACAGCGCACTGATGTGGCTGGCCGGGACACGGCCTCGGCCCTGAAAGGGCCATACATACCAGCCCGGGGCGAAGCCCCGGGTAGCGGTCCGTCATCAGTAGCCCTGAGCCCTGAAAGGGCGTGACATCTCGTCGCGGTGGGTTGCCCATGTCTCGCCCTTTCAGGGCTTGCGGAGTGGGGTTGTCGGCGTTTTCCCGGGGCTTCGCCCCGGGCTGGTATGTCACGCCCCGTTGGGGCGAGTGGCCTCTTGCGCCAACGCCATTTGACACCTGCCATCCAGTGCCCTGCCGCGCGGCCAAGGCCAATGCGTTGATGAGCAGGACCAGTTGCGGGATAGGCATGACCCACACGAAACAGCGAGGAACCACCCACATCTCAAGGACGACCGCAGTTGGCCGCCGGGGTCGGGAATCCCGACGGGATTCCGTCCTACAGCCCAGGGTTGCGAGCGTTCGCTACCCTGGGTGTCTTGTGGGCGCAACTTCCGGTCCTTCCCTCCGCCTTCCCGATCCCGCAAGTGCGGGATCGGGAAGGCGGAGGGAAGGAGAAAACAATAGGTCTTGGCGCCCTGTTCCCAGGGTAGCGGCCTGCGGCCGCAACCCTGGGCTAGCATACGGGACCCCGTTGGGGTCCCAGCGCCTGTGCGACAGGGACTTCTTCGAAGGCCGGAGATGTGGGTAAAGAGCAGGGGGGGAGGGACGGGATGCGATGATGCCACACTTCATGAAGTGTGGCATCATCGCATCCCGTCCCCCCGAGTGCGCTCCTATGGGGAGCCATATTCCTATGCACACGACGCGCCCAATCAGGTCGGCACCTACGCCCATTCGCAAAACGCTAGCCAACGCCGCGGCAAGGAGGCTGCGCATCGCGGCACAACTCAGTCCTCGACCTTGAACGTCTTGCTGAAATCTCGCCAAAAGAGTTGGTACGCGCCACGGGTGACGATTGCGTCCTCCGAGGCGACGCCTGAGAGCACTTCGGCAAACCCCTCTCGTGTGAGTCCGATTTGGATTCGTCGCTTCTCGTATCCCTTCGGCGTCTGGACGAAGACATAAGGCGTCTCGCGTTGATCGCGTGCAATGGCTTGCATCGGCACGGCGAGCGCGCCACGGCGCGTCTCCAGAATCAGACGGCCTGCAACGGTCTCGCCCGGTTTGAGCGCTGGGGCGAGCCCTGCGCCTTCGAGCCAAACGAGTCGGGCGCCGAGCGCGTCGCTCTCAGGCAGCACCTGGGCGACCTTGGCTCGCGTGGTCTGGCCGCACGGCAGATCCACTTTGGCCGTGAGGCCGCGAAGGGATTGGGCCTCGGCGTACACGCGCGCGACGATTCGCAGCCGGTCGGGATCGACGACCCAGCCAAGCGTTTCGCCGGCAGCGACCCTTTGTCCGGCTTGTGCGCGGCGCCGCGTGAACACGCCGCTAATGGGAGCGCGAACGTGGCTCGACGCTTCGAGCAGCTTGGCCCGTTCGCGCACGGTGGCGAGTTCGGCCTCGATCTGCGCTCGCGCGTCCTCCGCGCTCTGAAGCGCGTTGAGGGAAGCCAGATGCGCGTCGGCGGCTCTTTGCTTGCGTTCGACGATGCGCGCGGCGAGATCGAGACGCTTGCGGAGCGCCGCGTCGCACGCGGCCAACGTCGCACGGTCCGCGTCGAGGTCCGCGCCTCCGAGTTCAAACACGACTTGCCCCTTGCGCACTCGCAGTTCGTCAGGGGCTTCGACGGAGACGATTTGGCCGGCGATTAACGGCTTGACGGGGACGCGCACAATCGCCTCCACTCGTCCGCCCCAAGCCGCGCGGTGGGTGAAATCGCGCCGGACGGGTTTGGACGTCTCGATGCGCAGCACAGGCTCGTTGCCGTCTGCCTTCTGCGGCGGAGCGGCCAGGCCGCCTCCGGCAACGCTCCACACAACTCCGAGGGCGAGAATCAGCCGTGGTTTCATGGCATTGGCCTTTGTGTTGGCGAACTGGATGTGCCGCTCAGGGGGCCGCCCGCCGCGGTTTCGATCGCGAGCCGGTCGAGTTGCGCGGCGAGCTGTGTGTCCCAGTGCGCGGCCGCGGCCTTGAGGCGCGCGGCTTTGGCGGATATGGCGTCAAGGGCGGTGCCCACGCCCGCGGCTTCCGATTCCGCGGCCAACTGCGTCGCGCGTTCGAGCCGCGGCGCGGTCGCGTCGGTGTAGAGCCGGACCGCGCGGAGCGACTCGTTCAAGTCCTCGATCCCGCCGTACACCGTTGCGGCCAAATTGTGCACACGAGCCTGATACTCCAGACGCAGTTGCTTGCGCGTGGCCGTCTCGCGTGCGACGGCTGCTTGGTTTCGGTCGAACAGGGGCATTTCCACTGCCACGCCGACGCCGAGGAATTTCACATTGTCTTCGTTTCGCTCGAACACAGGGCCGAGGCTCAGGCGCGGGAATTGGCCGAGCACGGCTTGGCGCAAGCGCTCCTCCTCCGCGCGGTAAGCCGCCTCAAACGCAAGCAGGTCGAGACGCTGGCGAAGCGCTCTGCGAACCAGGGCCTTTGCGTTTGGGACGGCTTTCGTGGCGACGAAGAGCGCGTCGGTGTTCTGAAGCTTCAGCGGGAAATCAGCGGGGAGGCCCAGGAGCCGTTTGAGTTCACGCGCTTCCGCGCGCATGCGGCGTTCCGCCATCAAGAGCGCGGCTTGCGCGTCGGCCTCGTCGGCTTGCGCGAAGAGGAGGGTTTGTGTCGTCGTTTCGCCCAAGGACACGAGCTTCTCCGCGGCTCGGAACCGTTGGGTCTGCGCCTGGACGAGCCCCCGAAGGCTCTCTCGCTTTTTCTGCAAGAACGCCAGCGCGACGTAGTGCAGCTTGATCGCCTGCTCGATGCGCCACTCTTGCCACGCGATTTCCAGATTGGTTCGGGCCTGTTTCGCGCGGGCCTCGCGCTGGCGCGACGGCCGAACGATCAGGTCGGAGAGGCGCCACGCCAGGCCAAGGCCAATGGTGGCGTCGTTCGATGACTGCTCCGTGACGGGGAAGGCGACGTCCGCGGTGACTTCTGGATTGGGGAGCAAACGCGCCGCGGCGACCTCGGCCGCGGACACGCCCCGCGCCGCGCGGATCGCGCGCAACTGTGGGTTGCGAATCAGCCCAACGAGCACCGCCTCGTCCGCGGCCAGCCCGTCGCTCAACGAGACGCGGACGTTGGCGTACCTCGGATGCTTGAGCCCCGCGGCTTCGCGTTCGAGCGCCTGGACGTCGACGCGCTCGTCTTCCTCCAACGCGGCTTGTGGGCGCAACGGTTGCGGCCGATACGTAGCGCAGCCCACTGGCGCGACCACGCACGCGAGGCAAATGCCGACCCAACAGAAGTTGACACGCCGCATTGCAGTTCCCGCTGCCGGCATATGGAGTGCCCCGGCAGAGTCCCGCATGTGCGGGACCGTGACGGCGCTTTGGACGAGACGCGCCGGCCGCATACGGAGCTACAGGTGGTTCTGAACGAAAGCGGCGTCGCCGTTCGCCTGCGGCGAACTCTGCCGCCGCACTCCACAGGGCCAGCGTCACAGCAAATCGACGCCCACTGTACTGCATCCTCCCTTTCCTGATCGTTGCCGGGAGATTACCCCTTTGTAATGCTTGTGGGGGGGGGCGAGCGGTGGGGCGGGGCTAAGATCGTACTACGCGGGGAGGGAGACGCGGATGGTCGTGCCGCGGTCGGGTGCGCTGTCGATGCCCACGTCGCCGCCGTGGGCGCGGGCGACGGCTTGCACGAGGCTCAATCCGAGCCCTGCGCCGGATTGCGAGCGGCTGGGGTCCGCGCGGTAGAACCGTTCGAACACGCGGGGCAGTTCTTTTTGCGGGATGCCGACGCCGGAGTCGGCCACGCGGAGGACGATTGCCCCCGGCGCGTCTTCGACCGAGGCCACGATGCGTCCGCCGGGCGGAGTGTACTTGATCGCGTTGTCCAGCAAGTTTGCCACGACGCGGCCGAGACGCTGCCGATCGCCCTGCACGACCGATGCTGATGAGGAGGCGCGGCACTCCAGTGCGACGCCCTTGTCCGAGGAGGCCGGCTCGAACAGTTCGGCCACTTCGCGGACCAGTGCGCCCACATCGACGGGCTCAAGATCGAGCTTGAGCGCGCCGGCTTCGGCCTCGGAGATTTCCAGCATCGTGTTGAGCGTAGCCAGAAGCCGGTCGCACTCTTCGACCGTATCGGCGAGGACGGCCTGAAGCTCTTCGGGCGAGCGCGTCTGCGTGAGCGCGACCTCCGCGCTGCCTCGAATGCGGGTGATGGGACTTCGCAGGTCGTGGGCCACGTCGTCGGTCACCTCACGCATGCCGGCCACGAGCGCTTGGATGCGGTCGAGCATGACATTGAAGGTTGTGGCCATGCGGTCGATTTCGTCGTCCGTGCCGCGGACGGGGACGCGGCGGTCGAGCATCCCGGCGGAGATTTCTCGCGCTGCGTCCGTGACTTGCCCGACTCCCCGGAGCGCTCGCGCGGCCATGAACCACCCACCCACGCACCCAAGAGCCACCGCGGCGGCCATCGCGATCGCGAACCCATCGCGGAAATCTCCCAACAGCCGCTCGTCCGTTTTCAGAGATTTGCCGAGCTGGAGGATGGAATCCTGGCCCGTGCGGACATAGGCCACGCGCGCGCGGCGGGAAGCTAGGCGAACGGACTGCAACACCGGCCGGCCCGCGCGCACGGCGTTGAGCGCGGGCCGGCGGCTTGCGGCGTCCGGCCAGTGCGCCGTGTCCGACGCGGCGATGGTCCGTCCGTCGCGAGAGAGCAGGCGGTAGAAGACCTCGTCCGTGCCCGTGGCGCGCGCCTCGCGGGCGATTTCATCGCGCAGGGCGTTCGCTCCACTCGCGGATAGGAGCGCGCAGAACTCCCGTGCCTTGTCGAGCAACGCCTCGTCCGTTTGGCGCCCCACCGCGGACGCGAGCGTCCAGTACAACACAACGAACACGACGAGCGAGGAGAAGGTGAAAACGGACGCGTACCAGAGCGCGAGCCGGAACGGCACCGACTTCACAAACCTACTCACCCGGACGAATGACATACCCGACTCCCCGCACAGTATGAATGAGTGTGACGGCGAAGCCCTTGTCCACTTTGTCGCGTAACCGGCAGATGTGCACGTCGACCACGTTGGTGCCCGGGTCGAAGTGGTAGTCCCAGACGTGTTCGAGGATCATGGTGCGCGAGACCACGCGGCCGGCGCTTCGCACGAGATACTCCAGCAGCGCGAATTCCCTCGGCTTGAGGTCGATACGCGTGTACGCCCGCGTGACAGCCCGGGCGAGCAGGTCCATCGAGAGGTCAGCGACTTCGAGCCGCGTCGGCTGCACGGCTCCGCTGGCGCGGCGTATCAGCGCCTGCACTCGCGCCAGCAACTCGGAGAAGGCGAAGGGCTTCGTGAGGTAATCGTCGCCGCCGGCCTGTAGGCCCTTCACGCGGTCATCGACGGAGCGCTTGGCGCTGAGAATGATGACGGGCGTGTTGACCTTCTGTTGGCGCAACTCCTCGATCAGGCTCAGCCCGTCCCGCTCGGGGAGCATGAGGTCAACGACGGCCGCGTCGTAGGGCTCGTGGAGGGCGAGGTGGAGGCCGTCTTCTCCGTTGGCCGCGTGGTCGACGGCATAGCCGGCTTCGCGTAGGCCTTTGGCGACGAACGAGGCGATCTTGGCGTCATCTTCCACGACCAGAATGCGCATCCGTTCTTCCCTCTCCGGTGAATCGGTTGATTTCGTGGGCTTCTCAGCAAGAGGCGCCGGAGCATAGCCGCCGCGGCGTCTGGTATCCCGCGTTTTCCAGCACCTGCAATGCACTTCCGCCCAGGATGCGCTTCTGGTTTTCCTCGGACAATTCCGAATCGAGGACCACGCCCAGGCGCTGGGAGAAGTCGACCGTCGGCGCGTCTGTGCCCCACAAGACGCGGTCCACGCCGAGCACCTCGACGAGCCTGTCCACCGCGCCAGCAGGGTTCTGTGTCGCGGCCGTGTCGGCGTAGAGATTGGGGCAGTCGGCGAGGGGCGCCAACTCGTGCGTCGCGGCCGAGCCGTGGGCGCGGATGAAGGGGATGTCGGGGTAGCGCCGAATCACTTCAGGCGTCACCACGCCGTGGAAGAGCACCGGCGCGCGCCGGGCCGCCGCGAGTTCCCAAACGGCTTCCCAGCCGGCCTTGGCCGACGTCAGCGGGAACGGGGAGTGCGGCCCGTTGGCGACCATGCTGTGGAGCTTGATGCCGACGAAGCCGAGTTCGTCGAAGCAGCGCCGGAGTTCATCCGCCATGGGGCGCGACGCATAGGGGCTCAGGCCCGCGAAGGGCGCGACGCGGTCCGGGTGCCGGCCGGCGAACTCGGCAAGCCGCGTGTTGCCCTCGACCACGTCTGGCAAGATGATTGGGTTCATGCACGCGAGGTCCACGCCGACGCGATCCATCTTGGCGATCAGCGCATCGTTGGTGGCCGGCATGTGCATGGCTGACCACGCGTCGAAGTGCACGTGCATATCGACCATGGGAAAGCCGTCCAGCGGCTCTCCTCGAAGCGCTCGGCTGAGAAGGCTGCTCATGGATGCGCCTCCCGCATCAACTGGCGCACGGTGTCGCCGGCGATGGCCCGCTTGGCCGCATCGTCCACCTCGCTGTAGATGACTTGGAGCATGCTTTGGACCGGGGTGAAAAACGGGAGCCGCGATCCATAGACGAGGCGATTGGCGCCAAAGCGTCTCGTGACGGCCTCGATACCGCCCAGGATCTGATAGCCGGATAGCTCCACGAAGAACGTGTCGAACTGCTCCCAGAGCGCGTAGAACCACCGGTCGTGGAATGTGATCTTGGGCAGGGACAGGATGAGACGAAGGCCAGGCCATCGGCGGAGCGCGTCCGCGATTTTGGCGATTGGAACGGCCTCAATGTCTTGGAAGTGGAGCAGAAGCGGCACGCGTGCCGCGGCCAGTGCATCCAGCAATGGCTCGAACAGGAACAGATCGAACCGCGGCACGTAGCGGCCATGCCCGAAGCTGACACGAGCCAGCCGGACGTCGTGTTGCCGCATGGCGCGGATCAGTTCGGACGGCGGCAAGCACTCGTTCGTGTGATGCGGACTCACGGTCCAGACCGGGCGCAGGCGGGGGTGGCCGGCCACCTGCTGGAGGAGGGCCGCGTTGCCCTCGCGCAGGTTGTGGCGCGAGGCGGTCGTGTGGGAGGGGCAGGCCTCGGCGATGCCGAACTCGTCCATCTTGGCCAAGAGGGACGCAGCGGGCGTGTCTGCGCTGAGGGCGCAGTTCACGTCGAGAAACTGAAGAGGATGGCTATCTTTCATGCCGTTTCACTCAGGGGCCGTCTCGGAAGGGGAGACTTCGAGCGCGGGCGCGCGCGTTCGCCGGGCGGCGAAGCGCCAAACGAGAAGGGCGGCGAGAAGCAGAGAGCCGATGGCCTCCCACTTATGGGCGGCAAGCCAGATGGGATAGACGAGCCGCAAACGCCACCACGCGCTCTCCAGAAACCACGGCAGACCATCGTTGACCCTGATGTTCTCGACTTGCTTGCCATCCCATCGCACGCGCATGTGTGAGTAGTACTGCGGCTCGGTCTTAGGGTCTCGGAGGCGTTCCCCGCCTGAGCCGGTGATGTGTAGCGTGCCGCCGGCGCGTTCCCAGTCGGCGCGGATCTGGAGATGGCCAGCGTACATGTGGACGCCGGGGTATTGCTTGACGATGGCCATGAACTTCTCGTACGCGGGGCGGCGCATGCTTCTCTCCACGCGGGGGCCTTCATAGAAAGGCGGTATGTGCATGAGGATGAAGACCTGCTTGGCATGGGCTTGGGCCAGATCGTCGGCGAGCCACCGAAGGGTGCGGTCCGACAGCGTGTGCCACGTCGAGTCCAGCATCACAAAGTGCGCCGACCCGAACGTGAAGGAGTAGTTGCTGGGCCCATACTGAGACGTCCACGGCAGCGCGGAGTCCGACAGCCATCCGGAAAGGTCGTTGTCGCCGACGATGAAGTAGACCGGGGTCTCGGCCATGCGCGCGAACGCGTCGAACACGGACACGCCCCAGCGAGTGCGCAGACGCCGGCCGACGCAGCCGATGGTGTCTCCGAGTGAGAACACGAATGCCACGGGCTGCTTGGCAAAGTCGCGCATGATGCGCGGGTCAATCGCGTACCCGTCTCTGCCGCCGGTGTCCGAGAAGATGCCAAAGGTGAACTGGCTCTTCACTTCTGGGGGGTACTCGATGCGAACGTCGTGGGGCTGTTCGTCTTCCAGTGCGATCTGCACCGTGGCCCGGGTGCGCTTCACGTCGACGAGTCTCGCGCGGCTAGACGTGCGCAACCGCATGTCTGCGGCTCGCACGTTCAGGATGTCCAACGCGTACGTCGTCGGGCCATCGGCGGCTCTCTTGAGGGTGAACGCCGGCTCAGGTGCGTACGCCCAGATGGTCGCCCGATGGCTCGTGGCCGCACGAATGACGCCCCCCTGCACTTGGAGCCGCAGGCCGAATTTGGCGAGCGTGGCCTTAGGCGGCTCGACACGAAAGCTGTCCAGCCAATCGTGCAGGAGGGCGGCTGCGATGCAAAGCGGCACGGCGAGAGCCAGGACAGCTATCGTCGCCTTAAGCATGACGCGATGTCGATGCACGATCATTTCCTTCCCAGACCGCTCAACGGGCTGCGTGGGCTGGCGGCGGCAGGTCGGCGCCCCGCATGATGCGCCACCAAGCAACCGCGAGGGTCGCGCGATGGAGTGTCCGGAGTTCCTCCGCGGAGGGGCTGCCCTGAGCGGGCGGCTGGCCATCCTTGAACACAAGCGGCGACCCAAGCGCAGACTCCATGACAAACCCAGGGCCAATGATCTTGTCATGGCTAAATCCTAGTTGCCGCCGATTGGGGTCCAGAAGGTCCGTCCCGAGCGCGTGGTAAACGAATCCCTTGGGCGCGGCCAGTTCCACGAAGGTGGGAGCAATATCGAGATGAGAGCCGGCTATGCCGTTGGGGACCGGCACGTTCGCCAGGACCTGAGGGCCGTATAGCAGCAGGGGCACACAGGCCCTCTCGTAGAGTGGCGGGTTGGGCCCGACGGAGCGCCTGGACCAGTGGTCGCCGGTGACGGCGAACACGGCGAACGGCAACCGGGAGTCCATTTCTCGAACGAACTTGGCGACCGCCCGGTCCGAATGCCACAAATGGCCGAATTCGAGCAGTTTCTCCTTGCCGCCGACAAACTCGCCGCGCAAATCCTCAGGCACTTCCCGAACGGGATAGCCCTCGCCATACACGTCCACATCGAAAGGCGCGTGGTACGTGGTCGTCATCACCATGTTGAAGCTGGGTTTGTCGTCCTGCACCACACGGGCCATGTAGTCGAAGAGGGCCCCATCGTCAACCCCCCACACGTTGCCCTTCGCCCAGGCGCCGATGCGGTTTCCACCGTGGACTTCGTCGAACCCCTGTTCGCGACAGAAGCCGCCGATCCGTTGCCAGGAGAGATACCCGGAGTAGAAGAAGCGAGTGCGGTAGCCCAGGGCGCTGAACACCTTGGCAATGGACGAGGGGTAGGGCTTGCGGCTCGAAGGCTGGTAGTTGGTGATGACACCGGCGTCTGAGAGCCCGGTGATCATGGCGGCCAGGGACACCATCGTGCCGTTAGACGCAGGGAGGAAGTCGCGGATCAAGATGCCCTTGCGTCCCAACGCCTGGAGGTTTTCGGTCAGCCTCAGGGAGGCGTACTTCTTCATCATGGGCCACAGGTCGTAGCTCTCCATCACGATCAGGAAGATGTGGCGTGGCCGCGCGCCCTTGGGGCCCTTGGCGACCCGGCGCAAGGCGTCGTCAATGTCTTGAATGGGATCAGACGTCTTGGCGACAAGCTGGGCCGCCGCGCGAATGTCCCCGTCCTTCAGATACACCTTGATTCCACGCGCGCTGGTGACAGCCCGATAGTGCTTCACGGCATAGCGCAGAGCCGCGTAGGGGTTCAGCACAATCTTGTTCAGGAAAGGGTCTCGGCTGACGGCCGCGTCCCTGAGTTTCAACGGGGTATGGGACGCCGAGCCGCGCAGGCCCACGGCGTACCCCCCTAGCACGATCAAGACGAGCAGGCCTCGCAATGCCGGGCGCCACGTCGACAGGTCGAAGCCATGAGGCCTCCAGCCGCCACGCAGCCAGCGCCCCAGCACCCCAATGCCGGCCGCACACGAAGCCGCCAGGCCGAGCAGGATCCAGATGATGTGGTACTCCGCCCACGCGGTGTCCAAGACGGCCGGCAGATCGTCAAAGATCGCGCCCAATACGAACACGTCAAATTGGTTGTGGAACTCGCTGAAGTAGCCGATATCGATGACTCCGATCGTGATCGTCAGCACGACGAAGGCGCATCCCACTCCGTACCGCACCCGGTCTGCAACGCGGCCGAGACGGGCCCGCGTGCTGATGAGCCCCAACACGAACGAGGGGGCGATGACATAGCTGGCGATGCGGCAGTCGTAACGCGCGCCGTTCATGAATGCGACCAGCACATCCCAACACCCACTTTGATCCGCCATTTGCGCCCGGAAAGTCACGAACAAAACCGCCCGGAGCCCTTGCAGCAGCGCCATACAGAAAAGCCAAAGTTTCAAGTCCTGCCACACCTGGCGGCCGAAGCGGCGCCAGGCGCTCTGTTGGCCGGCCTCAGTTGGGCAATCGCCATCGGGCGGACCTGTGGGCAAACTCATAGAGGCGTCTCCAGCCGGCTCTTACTCGAATGCGTTTGGGGCGCTGAAGTCATGGCGGAGACACCGGCCCGATTGGCGACACACACAAGCACGTGGCGCCCCTTCTGTTGCTCGAAGAGGATCGTCAAAGGATCACTACAGTAGGAACGCAACTCGGCCAACGTTTTGCGATCGGTGATGCAGAAGCGGGGGCGCCCCGGGCGCATGAATGCGCTGGCCTGCTCCTGCGTGCGCAGGGCATGGAACATCAAGCCAGAGTAAAAGTTTAGCGCGCCCGGCCGGCTAAAGCGATAGGTCGCGAATTTCGCGCGCGGCACGGCTACGCTCTGTTCGCGAAGGAACATCGCGAGAGGGCGCACGGACTTCTGGACGTTCAGGTGGGGGAACAGCCCGGCGTTCGCGTACAGGGCGATGGCCAGCATGAGAACGGTTAACGATGCGAAGACGGCGCGGGGGCTGCCTCGGCGCATGCCCACCGCCATGGCCACCGCGGCCAAGCCGGACAGCAGAACCCCCGGGAGGACGTGGACGATGAATGGGTTCTCGATCACCCCGTAGAGGACCAAGCCCGCCACCGCGCCGATCGCCAGGAGCGCGGCGAGCAGCCAGCCGCACCAGCGCTCGACGCGATTCATGGCGCCGCCGGCGCAAAGCTGGGCCCAGCGCTGTCCCATGAGCGCGGCCAAGAACGGCATCAGCGACATGAGGTAGTTGATGCGCTTGGCGCTGCTGATGCTCATGAGCACGAACAGGCTCACGAGGGTGGCCAACACGAACGCCTCCGGGCCGCGCGCTTGGCCACGAGCCTTGCGATAGAAATGCACGAACGCTGTGGGCAGGAACACCGTCCATGGCGCGAACGCCACGGCTAGGTTTGAGAAGTAGTAGTACACGCGCCGGCGATGGGAGTGGGATTGCACAACCATATCTATGTTGCGCCTCACGAGAAACTCCGAGAGGTACGCGCTCCCGCCTCGATGGGCAGCCCAGGCAACCCATACCCCCACCGTGAGGGCAAACACGATGAGCCCAGTCGGCGAAACGAGCCGCGGCAGTGCGCGCCACTCCCGACGCCATCCCACGACCGCGAGCATCGCCACGGGGACCATGACCAGCGCGGCCGGGCCCTTGGTCATGGTGGCGAGCCCGAGCAGCAGATAGGCGAGAGGCAAGGCCCATCGCCTATTGGCGCGGCCGTCCACAACCGCGTAGAAACAGAAGATCGAGCCAGCCACTCCGCCGGCGAAGAGCGTGTCCATGTTTACACGCGTGAGGAACCAAAGCACCAGGTAGTTCGACAGCATCACCAGCGCGCTGATCCACCCGGCGAGGCTGCCAAAGAGCACGCGGCCGATCAGCCCCGCGAGCGCCACCACGGCAACGCCGGCCAGAAAGCAGGGCACGCGAACGGAGATGTTGGTAAACCCCCGGCCAAGGCGCGCCGAGATGGCGGTCAACCAGAACAGCAGCGGCGGCTTGTGCGCGTAGAGTTGGCCGTTCAAGTGTGGCAGCACCCAGTCGCCCGTGACGGCCATCTCTCTCGATACCTCCGCGTAGCGCGGTTCATCCGGCGCCCAGAGGTCGCGCCGCGCCATGCTCCACGCCATGGCGAGCGTCCAAAGAATCAGCGCGGCCCCGGCGAGTGGCCTGCCCAGCTTCGCCATCGCCACAGATCCACCATGCTCGATCGAAGGATCCTGGCCGCTGTCTGTTCTTTCGGATGGTGCGTCGGTCGCCAAGCCTACGCTCTGTTCGTTGTTGCTCACGGAATCTCCAGCCGCGCGCCAATCTCTGCCAGAGAGCGCTCGGCCGTCTCGAGGACGCGCACCACCCGCAGGCCATCTGCGCCGCCTGTCATGCAGGGGGCGCCACTCTCGACGCAATCGATAAAGTGTTGGCACTCCACGCGCAGCGGCTCGTCGTACTTGAAGCTTGGGATCACGCAGTCCCCAGCCACGGTGGCGAACTGAAACTCGCGGAAGGAGCCAACCGAGTCATCCGGGGCCGTGTTCTTCTTCCGGCTGATCTTCTTGTCATACACCTGAACCTTGGCGTCCACACTGGTGTCGTCGAACACAATCATTTTCTCGCTGCCCACAACGACCATTTCGCGTGTCTTCTTGGGGTCGAGCCAACTCACGTGCACGTGCGCGCCTGCGCCATTGGGGAATTGCAGCGTCATGAAGACCACGTCATGCACGTTGGGGTTGAGGAACGAGAAGCCGCGGGCCAAGACATGGGTCGGCTCGCTGTCCAGCCAGTACATGAGGACCGACAGATCGTGGGGCGCGAAGCTCCACAGCGAGTCGATGTCCGTCTGGACCCGGCCCAGATTCACCCGGCGCGAGTAGACGTAGTAGATCTCGCCCAACTCGCCGGCGTCGATGTACTCCTTCACCTTGGTCACCGCGCTGTTGTAGCGGAACACGTGGCCCACCATGAGCGTGAGGCCCCGGGCTTCTGCCGCGGCGATTAGTTCTTTGCAGTCGGCCGTGCGCAGAGACAACGGCTTCTCCACGAACAGGTGCTTGCCGGCTTCCAGGCATCGCATGCCCAGTTTGTGGTGCGTGGCCGCGGGCGTCGCGAGGGAGACCGCGTCCACATCGGGCTGAGCCAGCACCTCGTCCAACGTGCAATGGGTGTGCACCTCTGGATACATGCTCTTGATGTACGCACGCCTCTCCTCGTCTTGGTCGCAAACGGCCGCCACGCGAGCGTTCGCCAACGACGAGAAGTTGCGAATGAGGTTCGGCCCCCAATACCCACAGCCAATCTGTGCGACGTTGATCATAGCGTCATTCCTTCTGGGACATGAGACAACAGCTTGGGGCAGCAGCCTACAAGCACTCCCATCATTGTCTCATTATTGCAGACGCGCTTCAAAGCAGCATGAATCCTGTGTGAAAATTTTTTCATCTCGCGTGCCCGCCAGATCGACCGTGGTCGTTCATGATGGCCCGGCGCAGCTTTCGCCGCGGCCCCGTGGCCTGAAGAGGCGACGGGTGACAAAATGACAAACCTTTGATGCCTGCTTCATTGCTTCGTAACACTTCAGCCAAGTACAACAGCCAGGTACCGGAGTAATGTCAAAGCTTCCGTGCAACGCCGCGTGTTGGGGTATCTGAATCCCAACGGGATTCCGGATATCAGCCCAGGGTTCGCGAGCGAAGCTCGCAACCCTGGGTTTTGAGGCGCACAGCTTCGCGCCCCCCCC
>JAJRTI010000351.1 GCA_024278415.1 Planctomycetota bacterium
AAGTAGCAATCGCGGATCACGCAGTTGTTGAAATGCACGCCGCCCCAGATGCCGGCCTTGAAGCACCAGCGGATGATGGAGTTGCGGAACCGGCTCGACCAGCCTTCCGCGTAGATGCCGTACTCCTTGCAGCCGTGGATGTAGCAAGTGTCGAGGTTGAAGTAGTTGTGCCACTTGATGTTCAGCCCGATCTTGCCGCCGCCGAGGCCAATGTGGGCCAACTCGCCATGGTTGCAGGGCTTCTTGTATTCGAGCCCTGTCCAGTCGATCACGTTCTCGGTCTCGACCTGTTGCACGATGCTCGTCTGGTGCCGGCCCTCGCCGACGATGCGCAGCGCGTGGAAGCCGAAGGGGTTCCGCTTGCTCTCCTGCGGGACCGGCGCGATGCGGATCGCCTTGCGGATGTTGTACACGCCTGCCGGCACGAAGAGGGGCCGGAGGTCGCGCTGCGCTACCGCGATGGCCTTCTGGAACGCCGGCTGCCAGTCCTCCTCGTCCGTGCCCGGCTTGACCACGAATCGGATGAAGGAGCGCACGTTGACCGCGTTCGAGCCGGCGGCCGGGGGCTCAGCCGCGCGCGTGGAAAAGCCAACGACGCAGGCGATGAGCCCAATGCCAAGCCAAGGAGACGTTCGACGGGCGAGTCTCATGATGCGCGCCTTTCGGAATAAGGAATGGTTGTTTCTACCAAGCCGTACGGCGTGGCGCAAGATCGCCAAGGGTCAGGTGTGTCCCCTTGCGCCACAGCCGAGGCATCTTGCTTGATCCAAGCGGAAGATGCCGCAGACTTGTAGTAGGGCGATTCATCGCCCGTCTCTGCGCTCAAAACAACGGGCGATCAATCGCCCTACTACGAACGGCCTGCGGCGCTCGTCTTGCGGTGGAACCGCTGCACATTCTTGGGGAAACTCATGGATCGAGGATGGATGCACTCCCCAAGCCGACCATTTGCGCGGGGACCGGGCATCACATAGAATCTCGCCATGCATCCGCCGACCGAAGCGCAATCCGAAACCGACGCCGCCCCAATCGGGCCGGTGATCCTCATCGCCATGTTCGTTACGTTGGCGGCCGTCAGCGGGCTATCCGAGTCTGTCACGAGCGACGAGCCTTCGCATTTGGGAGTGGGCGCGCAACTGCTGCGTACGGGCCAATGGAGCACGTGGAATTCGCGGCTCCACCCGCCGCTGTTCCTGTACCTGAGTGCGTTGCCATCCATGGCCCCGGCATGGCTCGCCGACAAGCTCGACCCGTTGGCCAGCGGCCGTCTGGCGATGTTGCTCAGCGGCGTCGCGCTCGCCGCGCTCGTGTACCGGTGGGCGAAGACGCTCTACGGCCGGGCGGCCGGGCTGGCCGCGCTCACGCTGACCGCGTTCAGCCCGAACTTGCTCGCGCACGCGCCGCTCATCACGCCCGACGTGACGCTCACGTGCACGGTCTTCGCGTCTGCGTTTGCGATGTGGGCGTACGGCCGGCGTCCGAGTGCGACGTCCGCGCTCGTCGCGGGTTTGGCCATTGGCCTGTCGCTCGCGTCGAAGTTCACTGCGCTGCTGCTCCTGCCGGTGTGGGCGTTAGCGGTCGTGGCCGGGGGGTGGCGTGTGCGCCGGGCCAAGACGGCTGCCGATCTGCTGATCGTCGGCTTCGCGGCTTGGCTGGTTCTGAATGCCGCGTACCAGTTCCGCAACACCGGCCGCGCGTTCGACGTGAACTGGCTGGAGAGCGATCGGCTGAAGGCGTGGCTGTTCCCCGCGCTCACACGCCTCGCACCGCACCCCTTCTGGGGCGGGGTAGACTTCCAGTTGGCCCGCGCGGCGGAGGGACAGTGGGGGTTCCTCATGGGCGAGCAATCCAACGAGGGCTGGCCGCAGTACTTCCTTGTCGCCTTCCTCATCAAGACGCCCATCGCGCTCCAGGCGCTGCTTGTGGCCGCGCTGGTCTTGTGCCGGCGCCGCCTGGCTGGGCCCACCGCGGCAGAGCCGGGAGACGCGGCCGCGCGGCCCCCATCGCGCGCGTCCACGGCCCTGTGTCTCGCCGCGCCTCCGCTGGTCATCTTCGGGTACATGAGCCTGTTCTGCCGCATCGACATCGGCTTCCGCTATGTGCTGCCCATGCTGCCGTTCCTCCACGTTGCAGCCGGCCGCCTCGTGGCGCTCCCTTACCGGCGGCCGCGCCGGGCGGCGGGACTGCTGTTGCTGGCGCTGATCTTGTACGTGGCCGAATCGACGGCCGTGTTCCCGCACTACCTCGCGTTCTTCAACGCGTGGATCGGCGGCCCTCGGAACGGATACAAGTATCTGGTCGACTCGAACCTCGACTGGGGCCAGGACGCGGCGCGCGCGCAGGCGTACGTGGCCCGCCACGCGCCGGACGTGGTCCCCGTTCGCAACGGCTGTGTTGTCCACGGCCGGGTCGTGATCGGCGCGACCGCGCTCCAGGGCTTGACGCCTCTTGCTCGCGCGGACAGGGCCTGGTTGCGCGCGTTCGAGCCCATCGGGAACATCGGGTACAGTGTGCTGATATTCGATGTGCCGGTGGATGCCGTGCCCCACGACCTGCGAGGCGCGCGGGGATACGTATACCGCGGCCGATTTTGCCTGCAAACAGGCCACGTGGAGCGCGCGATGGCGGAGTTCCGGCGCGCGATCGCCTGTGCGCCGGACTACCCGCCGGCGCACATCGGCCTGGCCAACTGCTACCTCGTCGCGCGCCAGCCCCAGCGCGCACGGGAAGTGCTGTCGCGCGCGCCGGACCATCCGGCAGTCAAAGCGCTGTTGCGCAAGTTGATGGCCGGGCCTTGAGTGCGCCGCTATGGCCTCGCGCAGCACGGCGCGGCAACCGATCG
>JAJRTI010000352.1 GCA_024278415.1 Planctomycetota bacterium
CCGCGCGCGCAGGCCGTGTTGCCGGGCTGAACGTGATGGGCCGCGAAGTCGGTGAGGGGGCACGCCCTGGCGCGGAACGAGTGCGTCGTGTCCGTCGCAAAATGCCGCGCGACGGGTGCTCGTCGTGCGCTCGTAAGCGCGCGCTGGCCGGTAATGCGGGAAACCACAGCCCGGAACGCACTGGCGTGCGTGCTACAAGCGGTCTCCGTGCATTTCGCGACAGAGGCGACGTCGCCAGAATCGGCCGCGCACGCGCCACATACCTGGGAGCCCGCAGCGGCCCGCGACTCATGAAGCTCCGCTTGGGGCATGGGCGGCCAGCGCCGCTTGCTCGTGTTTTGGCTGTTGCCTGCGCAGCATCTCTTTCGCCACCTTCGCCTCCACGTGGTTCAGGCTCACCATGCCGACAAGCTTCTCGCCATTGTCGTGCTGGACCACCGGGACTGCTGCGAGCTTTTCCTGCCGCATGCGCGCAATCACCGCGCCGAGGTCCTCGCTTGCGGAAACCCCGGCCGGCGCGGGCCTCATGACGTCGGCCACGAGCAGCCACTCCCAAGCCCTCGGGTCCGCGAGTATCTCTTTCAGGTTCTCCAACGCCATCGTTCCCAAGACCTGGCCTCCGTCGGCCACAACGGGGTAGGCCGCGTAGTCGTTGTCCGCAAGAATTTGCACGACCTGGCTGAGGGGCTGGTCTTGCCGAAGCGGCAGGAAGTCGGAGTCCATCGCGTCCTGGACCTTCCACGAGGCGATGACATCCTCTTCGGTGACCTTGCGCCCCGTCTCGTCCGCGAGCTTGACCGCGAGCTTGACCAAGGGCGGGCCGGCGATTTGGAGGATGAGCGTGGTGGCCGTGACGGCCGCGATGATGACGTCGCCGATGGACAGGCCGCCGTCGAGCGTGAGGTGGCCCAGATGGTGCGTGGCCATGATGGATAGGCCGATCGCGACCCCGCCCTGGGCGAACAGACCCAAGCCCATGTAGCGCCGCACCACGGGCGCGCTGCCGGTTATCCGCGCCCCGAGATAGGCCCCCGACATCTTGCCCGCACTTCGGCCCACGACGTAGATCGCGACAATCCCCCAAACCCACGGGGGCATCTGCCCCACGGACAGCCGCGCGCCCACAAGCACAAAGAAGAGCACGTAGATGGGCGTGGAGAAGCTTCGCATCAACTCGAACAGCTCCTGCGTGCGTCGGGGAGCGAGGTTGATGAGGGTGAAGCCCATGGCCATGGTGGCCAAGATCACATCCATGCCGGTGGCCAGGCTCATGCTGATCAGCAGCAGCAACAGGCCGATCGCGAAGGCCAAGTTCCGCGCAGAGTCGCGCAACCAGCGCAGTAGCCACTCCAGCACGAGCGCGAACACACAGCCCACGGCCAGAGCCCCGAAGATTTCCCAGGCAATGCGTCCCGCTTCATGGAGCATCGAACCGCCAGTCGCCGCTAGCATTTGGGCCGCGCCTGTGCCCAAGCCGTATAGCGTCATGGCGAGCGCGTCGTCCAACGCAACGATGGCGATCACCGACGTGGTGAGCACCCCCTGCGCCCGGTACTCCCAGAGCACGTCGATGGTGGACGCCGGGTCGGTCGCCGAGGCGATGGCCCCGAACACGATGCCGACCGCCACGGCGACCTGGAAGTCGTGGATGACTCCATAGGTCAACGCGGTTGACCCCAAGCCCACCAGAATGAACGCGCCGAGCCCTTCGCCGAGCAAGATGGCCAGGAACTGTTTGGCGTATCGCCGGAAGGTCTGAATCTTCAGCTCCCCGCCTACCAGAAAGCCGATGATGCCGAGCGCAAACATGTTGAAGGGCTGAAGGGCCACGACCTCTTTAGCGCTAACCAATTGCAGCCCGGATTGGCCGATCAGCAGGCCCGTAGCGATGTAGCCCACCACTTGCGGAATGTGCAGCTTTTGGAAAAGCCAGGCGCCCAACAGGCCGCCAAAAACGCAAAGACCTAAGATGAATAGGATGCCAAGATGCAGATTTTCCAACGTGACCTCCTTGTCGGCAATGTGTGGGCGTGCCCGAAGTCTGCTCGATATGCCCCCCGTCGGTGAAATGGGAAGGACCGTATCGAGACCCAGCACGCCGCGCCTGTCTCAGTGTGGTCTCGATGCGTCTCGCAAGATGCGGTGTGCCGCAGGGCTGCCCGATCAGTAGCAGGTGCGCCCTTTTCGCACGCGGGCAGAGGCCGCATCGCGAGGCGATTTCGATATCGCTTCGCAGGCTGTCAATGGGATTCCTCGTCGTGGCAAGACAGCGTCCGAGGGCGTCTAGCGAACGACGACCAACGTTACAGTATACCATTCTGCTCGCCCTATTTCCTGTCATTTTTGACTTCTTGTAACACTTCAGCCAAGTACAACAGTCGGGTACCCGGAATACTGTCAAAGCTTCCGTGCAACGCCGCGTGTTGGGGTATCTGAATCCCAACGGGATTCCGGATATCAGCCCAGGGGTCGCGAGCGAAGCTCGCAACCCTGGGTTTTGAGGCGCACAGCTTCGCTCCCCCCCCCATCCGCCCGCCCTGTAGGGCGGGCGGATGGGGGGGAAATTCAATAGGACTGCCCTGGCCCCAGGGTAGCGGCCTGCGGCCGCAACCCTGGGCTAGAAGCCGGAAGCCCGTTGGGCTTCCAAACAGCGTTGCGTCAAGCGGAAACGCTGTCCATTGAACTCGCGCACGTTCATGGGGCCA
>JAJRTI010000353.1 GCA_024278415.1 Planctomycetota bacterium
CGGAAGCTGGACCTGAAAGCGATGATCGCCAGACTTGCGCAGACCGAGGGCCAGCGCGAGGACGTGGAGGCGATCTTCGGCAAGCCGCTCGCGTATCGTTGGGGCAAGAAGGAGTTTGCAGTCGACGAACTGCCGAGCATGTACTTGATCTGCTACGGGGGGCCGCGCCTGATGTTCTGGATGAACCAGGGCAAGCTGTTCGAGATCCGAATCCACACTCCGCAGTTCGTGCTCGACGGCAAGCTCAAGGTGGGTTCTACCTTCGATGAAGTGGCAGCCGCGTACGGCGCGGGCCTGAGGCAAGTGAAGGGCACGAGGATCGAGTTTGCACCGAACGTACTCTACCGTGACGCCATCATGCTGGGGAAAGGGGATACGCCTGTACCCGGGTACGGTTACTTCTTCTGGCCCGCCAAGCGCGTGCGGTTCTTCTTTAGCCAAGGCCGGGTCGCCGCCGTCTACCTCATGACTGGGAAGAACGTGGCGGACTCGCTGAAGCGGTATGAGGGCCGCACGAGGCCGTGGCCATTGAACGGCATGTTCAAGCGGCTCGACGCCGCCGGCCGCACGCGACAAGCCGTGCTGGAGATCTTCGGCAAGCCGGATCGAGAAGGCCGCGCGGCGGACGGTCTTCCAGAGGGCGGTGTCGCTGCTGACGCGGACTATGTCGGCTACCTGGCGCCGCACGTGGTATTCATCATTAAGGGCGACAGCGCCTTGGAGGCGTATGTCTTCAACCCTGGATATGAGACGGAAGGCGGCATTCGGGTCGGATCACCAGCGGACAAGGTGGTCGCCGCGTTCGGCAAGCACGAGCGGGAGGTTGCGGGCAAGTATCCAGACGCAACGCCGGGCGTGCTGTTCCGATCTATCCCCGGCCGGCAGGGTTTGTCTGCGCGCTACCTGCCAAGTGTGCGTGCATGGGCGTATTTCAGAGGCGGACGAGTCGAAGCTCTCAGGTTGCTCTTGGCCGCTGGGGCTGCTCAGCCCGCCGGGACCGCGCCCCCGGAACCGGTGGGCCGGCTGAACGAGGTTATCCGGAAGCTCAACCAAGCCGGCCGCACCCCGGCCGCGGCGCGCAAGCTCATGGGCGAGCCGGACAGCTACAGCCTGTCCAATCGGACGTTCGCGGCGGACCGGCTGCCGCGGTCGTACTTCATGACGTACCGCGACCCGTACGTGCTGTTCTACGTGAGCGATGGCAAGGTCGGCGAGATCCGGATCTTGTCGCCGGAGTTCGTGTTGAAGGGCGGCGTGCGCGTGGGCATGCACCTGGACGATGTCGTGGCACTGAAGAACTTGCATGTTCAGGAGGTGCGCGGGCAGAAGCCGTCGCCCAAGCCGAACGTGCTCTATCGTGAGCCCTACGGCGCAGTCGGTTCCGCGCGGCTGTATCTCCAAGCAGACCGGGTGTGGCTGCACTTCCAAGACGACACGCTCAGGCAGATTACGCTCCTCGGTCCACCCCAGCCGGGCACAGGGGGTGCAGAGGAGCAGCGGGCGGCCATGGACAAGGCGCTCGCGGAGATACGCAAGGCCAACCCGGCCGCGGCCGGCGAGCCTATGCTCAACACGCTTGTGCGCGAGTTGAACCGGCGCGGAGGCAGGCGTGAGGACGTGGTCGCGCTGTTCGGCCCCCCCGATCGGTACAATCCGGGGGCGGCGGCCACCAACGCGACGTATGCCAGCTATTGGATGTGGTACTACACTCACGACCCCAAGCTGCTCGTGTTCATGAAAGGTGGCCGTTGGTATCAGCTTCGAATTTGGAGTCCGGAGTTTGAACTTGAGGGGGGCATCCGCGTCGGATCATCCAGCGACGACCTCATCAAGGCGGTGGGGGCGGGCCTGAAACAAGTGCGGGAGAAGAAGATGGGCAAGGAGCCGAACGTGCTCTACCGAGACTATTTGTACAAGGGGAGGGGCTATTCGGGCGACGCCTATCTCCTCTGGCGTGAACGCGCCGCGGAGGTGTTCGTGAAGGAGGGTAAGGTGTACGGCATCTTCCTCATCGGTCCCAGCGCCATGAAGGAGCGGCTTGGGCGTGGCCGCGCCGACACGCGAGGCAAAGCCAAAGCCGCGCTGCTCAAGCCTGCCGTCCAGCTTGCCGCGGCGCAGGATATCCAAATGGCCGCGCTCGGCAAGGTGCATGCGACGCAGGTTGCGGACTGGCAGTTTGCACTGGCCTCGGAGGAGGCGCGCCTCGGCAGGCAGCGCGTGGACGTGGCGAAGGCGACGTACGACAGAGCGAAGCTCATGGCCCGGGCCGGCACGGTTGCGCCTCTTGATGCGTTGGAGGCCGAGAGGGGGCTCGCGACGGCCAAGTTGGAGCGTCTACAGGCTGAGGGCGTAGCGGATCGGCGGTGCGCGGAGGTTCTGCGCTTGGTCATGACCAAACGGGCCGCGGCCGACGTGGCTTGGGCCGACCTGCGCGCGGCCACTGGGGAGTCGTTCGCCCTATATGCAGCGTTTGCTGCCCCGCTCAGGCGGTGAGCACGCCTTGCGCGAACGCTGAGTATGCCGGCGCGGTGCAGTGGGAGCTACAATCCGCACGTAGCCCATCGGTGTGGGGGCGGTGTGTGGGCCCCGTCGCAATGGGCCGAAACTCGATCCGCCCAGCGGCTGGGTGCCTGCTGCGGGGGGGGCGCCAGGCGACAATTGACAGGGCGAGGACGCACCGCTATCCTTCTTCACAATGCCACCAGCCACGGCACCTGTTTCTTTCGCTTTCGAGCGAGGAGGAGGATTTGTGAAGAAGGATCGAATGAAAAGTTTGCTCGCTGGATTAACGATCGCCGGGCTCGCGACGGGGATCAGTATCATGGCCGGCGGCTGCAAGAGCAGTTGTGGCCAAGGCATGTCCGGCTCGGATAGCACGGACGCGAAGGGAGCTTGTGGAAAGGGATCGACTGACGGCACGGACAAGGGAGGGTGTGGCAAGGGCTCGACGACAAAGTAGCGCCCTCGCAACGGCCGCCTTGGCCCCGGAGGCTCAAGGCCTTCGCGTTCAAGCCGAATCGGCGGGAGCGCGAAGGCCAGGTCCTGTCCTTGAATCATGAAGCGGGGCTCCGGGCGCGCTTACGCTTGCAGCGCGATTCGTTGTGGGGCGACGCGTGTGGAGCTGGAGGCTCCAAACATGTCACACTCTGATTCCGACGGCCTGAACTCCATCTACCGTGTCTGCCATTCTGTGCTAGGTGAGGCGGCGTGGTCGCGGGTTCTTTCAGCGGTGGCCGACACGCAGAACGTGGCGGAGTTCCCGGAGGCGCTTGCGTCGCTCCAGGCCTCTTTGGCCGTTCCTGACTTCTTGCCGGATTTGGCGCGGGTGGAGTGGGCGCGGCGCAGCGCGGAGACGTCGCCAATCGCGGCGACCGAGGCGGAGCGATTCGAACTGAACCCCTCGCTCCGTGTGCTGCGGCTCGACTGGCCCGTCGTGGACATGGCGAACGCGGAGGGCGAATTCGCGCGAGCGCCCATGCGGCCCGGCGAGCAGTGGGCGCTCGCTTGGCGCAGTCCTGTCAGTGGAGAGACGCGGCTCGAACCCGCGAGCGACACGGACTTGTTCGCGCTAAAGGTCGTAGCCGAAGACATGAGCCTCGAAGAGGCCGCCGCGGAAGGAAGCATGACGCTCGACGCGGTCCACGCGGCCATGCGCCGCTCCGTGAATCGAGGCATTCTGCTGGGGCCGCGCTCACGCCTTCGCCGGGATCCCGACGTGTTCCCCTTGGGGGATACGCCGGATGAATTCACCTCTGTGCGCGCGTTCACCTTGCAGTGGCACATCACGCACGCGTGCGACCTGCACTGCAAGCATTGCTACGACCGCAGCAAGCGCTCGCCGTTGACCCTGGAACAGGGGCTCAACGTGCTGGCGGAGCTGGGACAGTTCTGCCGCTCTCGCAACGTCACCGGGCACGTGTGCTTTACCGGCGGCAACCCGTTTCTGTCGCCGCACTTCCTCGCGCTCTGCCAGGACGCGGCCGCCCGCGGCTTCTCCACGTCCATCTTGGGCAACCCTACTCCGCGTGAGCAGGTCGAGCAAGTGGTGGCGATCCAGATGCCGGACTACTTACAGGTCAGCCTCGAGGGGCTGCCAGCGCACAATGACGCCATGCGCGGGGATGGGCACTTCGCGCGGGTGATCGAGTTCCTTGGGGTGCTTCGGGATGTGGAAGTGCCGTCCGCGGTCATGCTGACGCTGACGCGGGACAATCTGGATGAGGTGCTCCCGCTGGCGGAGCGGCTGCGGGGCCACACGGACCACTTCACGTTCAACAGACTCTCCCAGGTGGGAGAAGGGGCGGACCTCGCACTGCCGCCCCCGACGGACTATGAGGCCTTCCTCGAGGCGTACGTGGACGCGGCGCAGCGCAACCCGATCATGGGCTACAAGGACAACTTGATCAACATCGTGCGCCGGCGCCGGGATCTGCACTTGTTCGATGGATGCACCGGCTACGGCTGCGGTGCGGCGTTCAGCTTCCTCGCAGTGCTGCCCGATGGCGAAGCGCATGCGTGCCGGAAGTTCCCCTCGCCCTTGGGCAACGTGCTGCGCGAGAGCCTGGCCGAGCTTTACGATTCCCTTCAGGCGCAACGCTATCGCGCCGGCGCGGCGGAATGCGCGGCTTGTCCCATTCGGCCGCGCTGCGGCGGTTGCCTGGCGATCGCGCACGCGCATGGGGTGGACATCACGCGCCAGAAAGACCCCTTCTGCTTCATGGCCGGCAGCGGCGCTTCGCCCAAGCCCGGCTGAAGCAAAACGCGCCGTTCATGGGCGGGCTGGCCGCGGCTTGGGGCTCGCGACCAGGCGCAGCGCTATGCCGTCGAGCCCGACCCAGCCGGTGATGCGCAGGCGCGGCAGCACACCGGTTACCCCCTCGGTCTCATCGAGCAGCAGCGTGTGCTGCGTCCATTCGCCGCTCGCCTCGATGGTGCGCTGCTTCGCGCGCGGCGGGAAGAGCGAGAGGTACTTGCGCCTGGCGTAGAGCAGGAGCTGCGGCTTCACCGTGCCCTTGCCGCGCACCCACAGCGTGAGCGCGTACGACGCGCCGGGCTTGATGCGCACACGATGAGTCGCGTTCAGGCAGGCCGGGGCCTTGGGGTTGGGATTGTCGATCAGCAGGTACGATTCGCCCTCGTGCGCGCCCTTGCCGCGCACGCGCCTCTCCTTGCCCTCCTGCCGGCCGGGCACGTTCCACAGGCGCCAGCCGTCTGCGTGGACGCGGTCGTCCGACAACTCGAAGCCGCCGTTGAACAGCAACACCGACGGATCGCGCCGCGGGGGATCGAGGGGAAGCTTGCGGTCCGTCGCGCCGATCATGCGGTTGAGCACGAGCCAGAGCCACGCGGGATAGGTCTTGCCGAAGCTCGTGCCCGCGCCTTGCACGTTGGCGCCGTACGTGATGCTGTCGCCCATGCACACGACCACGTCGCCGGGTTTGATCTTGCCGCGGAAGATGGGCTCGAACAGCTCGGCCATGAGTTGGTAGCCCCGCTCTGTGAGATGCACGCCGTCCCTGCTCTTGGAGTTCGTCAGGTTGCGGATGAGGCAGCCGCGGAACTCCCGCGCACCGCCGTGGTCCATTACGAGCTTGTGCAGGTCGGCCACGGGCAGGCCGTTCTTCTTGGCCAACTCGCGCATCGCGGCGTCGAAGGTGGAGAGGTACTCGTTGATCGTGTCCTTGTGCGGGTGCGTGGGATGGCGCTGGCTCCACAGCTCCGCAATGATTGGGTTGGGCGTGACGAGCACCACGGTCTTGACGCCGGCTGCGCGGCAGCGGTCAATCATGGCCTGCATGTTGCGCTTGAACGCGTCGAGCGGCACGAGCTTGCGCGAGTTGCAGGCGTCGTTGATGCCGAAGTAGAGGATCACGTGGTCGGGGTTGGACTCGATCACGTCGCGCTCGAACCGCGCGAGGCCGTCCTTGGACGTGTTGCCGCCGATGCCGCGGTTGGCGACGAGGATGGGCTCGACGGAGCCGGCCGCGGGCGCGGCGGCGAGGGCAAGGCAAGTGACGGCGATGAGTTTCATGAGGGCGTCGTTTACCGTGTCTGGGGGGATGGCAGCATGCTCGTAAGAGCGTCTGCGTCCCTAGCCGCCTTGCGGAAGGCACTGACGTGCCTGCTACGAACGAGGGAAGGCGCTCACTTGCGCCGCACGCGCACGCGGGCGACGCGCAGTTGGTTGCTGCGTTTGCCTGTGGACTCGTCAAGGCGGCCCGTCGCACCGTATCCGTAGAGCAGCACGCCCGGCTCGACCTCGCAGACCGCGGTGTAGCCCGAGTAGCGCTCGGGGTGGATGCTGGTGTGGTCGGTCCACGTGCGGCCGTTGTCCGGGCTCAGCATCAAGTCCGCGCCGGGCCGGCCGTAGCTGCACGCGAGCGTGCCGTCGGCCATGATGCACAGGTCCGGGTCGACGCCGTCCACGCCGGTGCGATGCGGCTTGGCCCAGGTCTTCCCTCCATCGGTCGAGCGCGTCTGGCAGAGCGGGTTGTCTTGCCAATAGGGCCGGCTGTCGCCGCCGGTGCGCAACAGGCACAGGAGGTCGCCGTTGGGCAGGCGCCTCATGACCGGCTCGCAGTAGCCTTCGGTGCCCATGTCCGGATCGTACGCGATGGTTGTGGCCACGTTCCAGGTCTTGCCGTGGTCGCGTGACTCGACGAGGAACGTGCGGTAACGATAGGATCCGGGTTGGCCGGGCACGGGCGATTCGTCTCCCTTGAACCAGCCGTACGGCGTCGCGAGGAGGCGGCCGTCGGGCATCTCCACCATGCCGCCCCAGAACAGCGGGCCCGGCGCCGGCGCGTGGCCGATGCCCTTCGTCGCCTCCGGTGCGAATAGCTCCGCACTCAACCTCTCGACCGTCTGGAGGCCGTCGGTCGAGCGATAGAGCCCCGTCGTGTAGTAGCCTGGCTTGCCGGGCACGGGCTTCGTGCGGAAGCCGATGCCGAGCACTGTGCCGTCGCTGAGTTGGCATGCGTTGCCAAGGGGCTTCCCCAAGGGCTTCCACGTGCGGCCGCCGTCGTCCGTCACCCGGCCATGCGCGATGACGCGGCCGTCGCGAAGTTTGCAGAACGTGCTGAAATGTGTGCCGGGGGCAAGGAACACGTCGGACTCGATGGTGAGGTCGAATTGCTCCTGGCCCGACCGCACGCGCACCGCAAAGTCGCGGTACGCGGACACGCCCTTGCCGAAGCTCTTGCCTTGCGCTTGGAGCGTGATGTGGTACACGCCTGGGCGCCAGCCACGAGTTTCGATGCGGAACGCTCCGTCGTCCGCGCGCTGGCGCCGATAGAAGTGCTTGGTCTCCGCGTCGTACGTGAAGCCGGGCGGCGTCTCCTCAGGGAGAACTGTGTAAGGACTCATGAGAAACACATCAACGCCGGCTGGATCGCTCGACTCGACCTTTGCCCGGACCACGAGCGCGTCGCCGGGCGAGAGTTCCCGAGGCTCCACGCTCCACGATAGGATGCGCGTGCGGAGGGTGCCCAGTGCCACGGTAAGCTTGGGATCGATCTTGCCCTTCGCGATGGTCACCTGCACCAGGGTGCGGTCGGCCACGTA